>JAFYOZ010000119.1 GCA_017547705.1 Oscillospiraceae bacterium | reverse complement strand
GGCAATGGAGGCTATTCCTCTGGGAAGGCATTAAAATTAGTCGAGCCGCCAAGCTATACAGAAAACCGTTGCCGGCCTGAACGGCGACGGTCGAGATTTGGAATCTCCATTCTTACAGTGGAGAGCTTTGTCCCCTTTGTTTAGGGGACAGTTGAAGCGGGAGCTTCAACAGGGGTAAGAAAACTTTTCTTTCAGGCACTACCCGGTTTCTTTTGGTTACAAAAGAAATGGGGTAGTATTCTTATTAAGACACCTTCCCCCAAGGGAAGGCTGACCCTCCGGGAAAGCTGATTGGAATCCCCCAGTCATTTTTCTTCGAAAAATGCCAGCCCCCTTTAGGCAAGGGGGCCTATAAAAAAGAGCGCCAAAGGCGCTCTTCTATAATTATCTGATTTCGTCCATGCCCATATATTTGCGGAGAACTTCCGGAATGGTAACGCTGCCGTCTTCATTCTGATAGTTCTCAAGAATAGCCGCAGTGGTTCTGCCGATTGCTACGCCGGAACCGTTAAGAGTGTGTGCAAAAACAGATTTACCCTCTTTGTCTTTGCATTTGATGTTTGCTCTGCGAGCCTGGAAGTCTTCAAAGTTGGAGCAGGAAGAAATCTCAACATATCTTCCGTAGGAAGGCATCCAAACTTCGATGTCATAGGTTTTTGCGGAGCTGAAAGTAAGGTCGCCGGTAGTAAGAACAACTACACGGTAAGGAAGACCAAGTCCCTGAAGAACTTTTTCTGCCTCAGCAGTAAGTTCCTCAAGTTCCTCATAGGATTTATCCGGATCAGCAAATTTAACAAGCTCAACTTTGTTGAACTGGTGCTGACGGATAAGACCACGGGTATCACGACCTGCAGAACCTGCTTCTGCACGGAAGCAAGCGGAATATGCGCAGTATTTGATAGGAAGAGCAGTTCTGTCAAGAACTTCTCCCCTGTGGAAGTTGGTTACCGGAACTTCTGCGGTAGGAATAAGATAAAGATCTTCTCCCTCGAGTTTATACATATCCTCTGCAAATTTAGGAAGCTGGCCGGTACCGGTCATGGAAGCTTTGTTTGCCATGAAAGGCGGGAAAATCTCGGTATATCCGTTTGCAGTATGGGTATCGAGGAAATAGTTCATAATTGCGCGCTCAAGTCTTGCGCCAAGGTCTTTATAGAAATGGAATCTTGCGCCGGTAACTTTACCTGCTCTTTCCGGGTCAAGAATGTTAAGATCCTGACCGATATCCCAATGTGCCTTCGGCTCAAAGCTGAACTGTTTCGGTTCGCCCCAACGGCGAAGCTCAACGTTTTCGGTATCGTCTTTTCCGTAAGGAACAGCCTCGTTGGGGATGTTCGGAATCTTAAGGATGAGGTCAAGCTGGCGATCTTCGAGTTTTGCAAGCTCTTCACCGCATTTTTTGGATTCTTCAGCAATCTCTTTCATCTGAGCCATAAGCTCGGTGGTGTCTTCGCCGTTCTTTTTCATAACGGGAATCTGTTTGCTTGCGCGGTTCTGCTGTGCTTTAAGGTCATCGGTTTTTGCGTTGAGTTTGCGGCGAAGTGCGTCGATTTCAACAAGTTCATCAACAACTTCGTCCATGGGTTTAAATCTTCTGCGGCAGGCTTCTTTAACAAGCTCTGCGTTTTCTCTAACAAATCTTATATCAAGCATCGGTTTTTCTCCTTATCTTTACATTTTCTTTTTAAGAAGTCGCTCACAGATATCCGCAAGCTCGTTTTTATTATAGAACTGGAACTCGATGGTTCCGCCCTTCTCATTTTCGGTGATTTTAAAGGGTCTTCCAAGTTCGTTGGTCATTGCAACCTGCATTTCGCGATAGAAGCTGTCCTTCGGGAAGGATTCTTTCTTTTTAGAAGTCTTTTCCTTCTGTTCTTTTCCGGCTTTTGCACAAAGTTTTTCTGCTTCTCTAACAGAAAGCTCTCCGGAAACTATCATTTTTGCAAGTTCTGCCCTTTTTTCTTCCGGTGCAGAAAGAATTGCCTTTGCATGTCCTGCAGAAAGCTTTCCTGCGGATACAAGAGGAAGAACTTCCTCAGGAAGATTGAGGATTCTGAGAGTGTTTGCAACGGCAGGTCTGGATTTTCCAACAGCGGAAGAAAGCTGTTCCTGGGTCATGCCGTATTTATCCATAAGTCTTTTATAACCTTCCGCAGTTTCAACCGCATTAAGATCCTCCCTCTGAAGGTTCTCAATAAGCGCAACCTGGTCGGTTTCCTCATCGGAAAGCTCTCGGATAAGAACCGGAACCTCCGTAAGACCTGCAATTCTTGCGGCTCTCCATCTTCTTTCGCCCGCAACTATCTGATACATTCCGTTTTTTGTTGAACGGACAAGCAGAGGCTGAAGAATTCCGTGTGCAGAGATGGATTCTGCCAGTTCAGAAAGTGCCTCTTCATCAAACTCTTTTCTTGGCTGAGAAAGGTTTGGCTCGATTTCAGAAAGCCTTACGGTGCTGATTCCGGAATCTTCGCCGGAAATTCCGACCATATCCGCATAAAAAGCATCAATTCCCTTTCCAAGTCCTCTTGGTTTTGCCAACTTTATCCCTCCGCTTTGTTATTTGCTATTATTTCATCCGCAAGAGCCAGATAACTCTGGGAACCTTTGGAAGCAAAATCATAATAAATTACCGGCTCTCCAAAGGAAGGCGCCTCTGAAAGACGAACGTTTCTCGGAATAACCGTTTTAAAAACTTTCTGGGGGAAGTATTTTTTAACTTCCTCAACAACCTGTAAAGTAAGGTTAAGTCTTGCGTCATACATGGTAAGAAGAACGCCTTCCATGTCGATATAGTTGTTATAAGCCTTCTTTACGTTGCGAACAGTAGCCATCAGCTGGGAAAGTCCCTCGAGTGCATAAAATTCACACTGAATCGGAACAAGAATACTCGTACATGCAGAAAGCGCATTAAGAGTTAAAAATCCAAGAGAAGGCGGACAGTCGATACAGATAAAATCATATCTCTCCTGAATCGGAGCAAGAGCCTTTTTAAGTCGAAGCGCTCTGTTCTCCATATCAACAAGTTCTATCTCTGCCGCAGCAAGATCGATATTCGATGGCATAATATCAAGGTTTTTATATTTTGTGCGGATAATGGCATCTTCTGCATTACAGTTTCCGAGCACAACGTCATAAACCGAATGTTTAATCTCCCTCTTGTTAACTCCAAGACCGGAGGTTGCGTTGCCCTGTGGGTCAGAGTCCACAAGAAGAACCCTTCCCCTTGTTCTGTATGCCAGCGCCGCAGAAAGGTTGACCGCTGTGGTCGTCTTTCCAACTCCGCCTTTTTGGTTTGCGAATGCTATTATTTTACCCATTCTTTCCTCCGGTTCTTATTATTACTATACAATTATAATAGCATTCCCGATTTTTTTCAATATCTTTTGCGATTTCTTTTCCAATGTTTCACGTGGAACATAAACTAAAATATTTCTTCGGAACAGTCGGATGATTCTATTCAAAATTGTTTCACGTGGAACAACGCAAAAAGCCGCCGGAATCCGGCGGCTCTCTGCGGTTTTTTTCAGGGGAATGTTTATGAAGCATTTTGCTTCCTTTATATAACTGACGGTGCAAATGCGGAAAGCACCGGAGCAGCGCTCTTTTCTGCCATCTCGCCGGCAGAGCGGAAAGCCTTCGCTTTCGGAACAGATACGGAATAGGTTATGCTCTCTTCGTTTTCCGTAACGGTGCTCACCGGACAAAGTCCGGCAGAATCCATAACCTTAACCGCATGCTCAAAGGTATTTATAAAAATCCTCATATCCTTGATAAGGTATTTCGGCGGTTTTCTCTTCGGTTTCTCTTTTTCGAGGAACGCGGAAATAAATTTCTCCGTCTTTGGAACATTAAGTCCCCTTTTAACAATTTCCAAGAGAACCTCTTCCCTGTCGGATTCTTTTTCAATCCGAAGAAGTTCCCTTGCGTGTCTTTCAGTAAGATTGTTCTCAAGAATGATTTTCCGAACCGGTTCAGAAAGTTTAAGAATCCGAAGCTTATTCGAAAGGCTCGAAGCCGCAATTCCAAGACGCTTTGCTGCTTCGTCCCTTGGGATATTCCATGCAGAAATAAGCTTCGCCATTGCTTCCGCCTCATCAAAAGGCGAAAGCCCCTCCCTCTGAAGATTTTCTATCAGCGCCCATACAGCGCAGTCCTCATCGGATATTTCATAAACGATTGCCTCGATTTTCTGCTTCCCAATAAGTTTGGATGCCCGAAGGCGTCTTTCTCCGGCAATAAGTTCAAATCCGCCTTTAATTTTCCGAACAGAAACAGGCTGGATAAGTCCGTTTTCCCGTATGCTCTCTCCGAGAGCAAAAAGCTCCTCTTCATCAAAAACCCTCCGGGGCTGAAAAGGATTCGGAAAAACCAAATCCACCGGAATACTCTCCACTGTTTTCTGTTTTCGAAGAATCTCCAGCATACTTATCGCCTCCGGATTTATATTACCATATTTTTCCATTTCTTTCCAGAACTTTCAATCGCAAATATCGCCCGGATATGATACAATCCTGCTCAAAACCCGATGCTCAAAATCGAAGATTATAAAAACGCCCCGAATAACCTTTGTTTTTGCGAAAAGTTTTTGCATAAATCTTTAATTTTTATAAAAAGGTAGTATAATAGAACCAGATTAAAAAACAAAGGAGAATTTATATGATAACCTGGCTTACAATGTTCCTCCAAAAAATAGACGGAGCAAACTTCTTCCTTGCGGCAGTTTTGGGAATGTGGGTTCTCTATGCCGGATTTTTCTTTGCAATAAAAGCAAACCGCGGAAAATCCCAGATAAAAACCGCAGCAATCTCCGGCGCAATCGCAACTCTTATTGCGGATATAGTCTGGTTCTTTAAGTTCTTCGATAACTTTGAATATATAAATCCCGGTCTTGGCGGAATTATGTGGGTTGCGCTTCTTCCGGTAATGCTTTTCTTCCTCGTAATGATTTTAAGCTATATCAACGCAAGCCGTTATGAGTTTGATAAGAAAAAACGCGAAAAAGAAGAAGCAAAACAGAGAAAGAAAGAAAAACACCGCAAAAAATACGAATCCGAATAACTCCAATAAAAAAGCACCCGAAAGGGTGCTTTTTCTTATAATCCTCTTTGCCCGTTTCTTTGCGCAGCCAAAGAAATGGGGGTAATATTTTTATATGACACCTCATCCGTCAAAACCTTCGGTTTTGCCACCTTCTCCTCAAGGAGAAGGCTTAAAAAGAATCCCTCCACCACTTCGTGGTCCCCCTCCCTTTAGGCAAGGGAGGCTGATAAAAAAAGCACCCTTGCGGGTGCTTTTATTATTTCAGCGGCTTTTCGCTGATTTTAACTCTCTGTCTCGGATATTTTGCCGGAGTTGCCGCTTTTTTCTCGATGAAAACAACGGATCTTCCGCCGGCAGGAATCTCATAAATCTCCGGTTCAAGAACCTCTCCGCCAAGAATTTTTGCGGCGGCTTTTGCACCGTCAAGTTCCTCCGCAACTTCTGCGGTTTTCATCGGTGCAAAAACTCCACCAACCTTAACAAGAGGAAGACAGTATTCAGAAAGCACAGCAAGATTCGCAACAGCCCTTGCTGTAACAACATCAAAACTCTCTCGGAGCTTTTTATCATGTCCTGCGTCCTCTGCCCTTGCGTGGATAAGTTCCGCCTTAACCCCGATTTCTTCCAGAACGACGGAAAGGAAGTTCAGCCTTTTCTGAAGAGAATCTATGAGCACAAGCTTAATGTCGGGTCTTGCAATTTTGAGGACAACTCCGGGAAAACCAGCGCCTGTTCCAACATCTGCAACTCTTGCGCCCTGTGGAATCTTCGCCCTTTTAAGGTATGCAAGACAGTCGAGAAAATGCTTAACAGCAATTCCCTCCGGGTCGGTGATGGCAGTAAGGTTCATTTTCTCGTTCCATTCCACAAGAAGCTCCGCATATTTTTCAAGCTGAGCATACTGTTCCTCATTAAGAGGCTCTGCGTGCTCATCTATATGATTTTTAAGAATCTCTGTAACCATAGCTACCTCACTTTTGAATGTATATGAGCAAAACAGAAACGTCAGCCGGAGAAACACCGGAGATTCTGCTTGCCTGACCAATGTTCATGGGTCTTACTCTGTTAAGTTTTTCGATTGCCTCAAGGCGAAGACCGTGGATTGCGCTGTAATCAATGTCCTCCGGAATCTTCTTTTCTTCAAGGCGGTGCATCTGTTCAACCTGTGCAAGCTGCTTTTTGATGTAACCCTCGTATTTGATTTCGATTTCAACCTGTTCGATAACGTCTTCCGGAAGTTCCGGACGGTTCAAATCAAATGGAGCAAGGTCGTTATAGCTTATCTGGGGTCTCTTGAGCAGCTCGGAAAGTCTTGTACCCTCCGTAAGAGGTGCAGTACCCTTTTCAATGAGCATTGCATCAAGTTCCTCGCTCATTTTGATGCTCGCAGTCTTTGCTCTTTCAAGTTCCTCATCGCGAAGTCTGCGTTTTTCAAGGAACTTGTTCCATCTCTCGTCGCTGATGAGTCCGATTTCTCTTCCAAGAGGGGTAAGACGCATGTCTGCGTTGTCCTGTCTGAGCACAAGGCGGTATTCGCTTCTGCTTGTCATCATGCGGTATGGGTCAAGAACACCCTTGGTGCAAAGGTCGTCGATGAGGGTTCCGATATAGGAATTGCTTCTTTCGAGCACGATTTCCTCTTTTCCAAGAACTCTTCTTGCCGCGTTGATACCTGCAAGCAGTCCCTGAGCAGCAGCTTCCTCATAACCGGAAGTTCCGTTAAACTGTCCTGCACCGAAAAGTCCTCTAACCTGCATAAATTCAAGAGTCGGACGAAGGTCAAGGCTGTCGCAGCAGTCATATTCGATTGCGTATGCATTACGCATAATGCTTACGTGCTCAAGACCTTTGATGGAACGGTAAATGGCAACCTGAACATCCTCCGGAAGAGAACTGGAAAGACCTGAAAGATACATTTCCTCCGTATCAAGACCCATCGGTTCAACAAAGAACTGGTGGCGGATCTTATCCGGGAATCTCATAACCTTATCCTCGATGCTCGGGCAGTAACGAGGGCCAATGCCTTCGATTTTTCCGGAATAAAGAGGGGATCTGTCGATGTTTTTTCGGATAACCTCGTGGGTATCCTCGTTTGTATAACCAATCCAGCAGTCAACTTTGTTGGTAAGTTCGCCCTCGGTTTCAAAGCTGAAAGGAACTATATGCTCATCGCCGTGCTGGATTTCAAGTTTATCGTAATCAATGCTGTTTCTGAGCACCCTTGCAGGAGTACCGGTTTTAAATCTGCGGAGTTTGATGCCCAAAGATTCAAGAGAATCAGAAAGAGGCTTCGCAGGACTGCTCGCATCCGGGCCACTTTCCCATTTTCTGTCGCCAACATATATAATACCTTTAAGATAAGTGCCTGTGCAGATTATTACGTTCGGAACTTCATAAAAAGCGCCAAGATGAGTCATAACACCGAGCACGCCGCCGTTACCGTCGGAACGGATTTCAACGATCTCCGCCTGTTTGATATCAAGATTCTCCTGGTGTTCAAGGGTCTTTTTCATCAAAAGGTGATAATATGCCCTATCCTCCTGAGCACGGAGAGAATGAACAGCCGGGCCTTTACCAAGGTTGAGCATTCTGCTCTGAATCATCATCTTATCCGCTGCTTTGCCCATTTCGCCGCCAAGAGCATCTATTTCGCGAACAAGATGTCCTTTTGCGGTTCCTCCGATGGAAGGGTTGCAGGGCATATTCGCAATTTTATCCAGATTAAGTGTAAAGATACATGTCTTTACACCAAGTCTTGCAGCAGCCAGCGCCGCTTCAACACCTGCGTGTCCTGCGCCGATTACCGCAACGTCATATTTTCCTGCAAAATATTCTTCCATATAAAAACCTCTTCTTTATTAAAACTATTGTAGGGAACGCTGTCCTCAGCGTTCCGCGGACCGTCGGGGACGACGGTCCCTACATTCAATTCATCTGTTATTTTCCAACACAGAATCTCTCGAATACTTTTTCGATAACTGCGTCGCTGGCTTTTTCGCCGGTAAGTTCATAAAGCGCATCGAGGGAAGTTTCTATGCAGATTCCCACTGCATCAAGCGTCATTCCAAAATTAACCGCATCCAAAGCCTCATCAATGGCTTTTTTAGCACGGCGAACACAGTCCAGCTGTCTTTCGTTTGCCATAACCGGTTCTGCCGGATCAAGATCTGCGGTTTTGAGCACGGTGGAAAGTGCCTTGCGGAATTCTTCTTCGCCGTCGCCCTTTCTTGCAGAAATGGTAACAACGTTTTCAAATCCGGCATGAACCGCATCAACGTCTGCCTGAATTTCAAGGTCGGATTTGTTGATAACAGCCACAGCCGGTCTGCCTTTAAGCTTTTCGATAAGCTCAAAGTCGGTGCTGTCAAAAGGTCTGCTGGAATCGAAAACCGCAATTACAACATCACAGCGCTCGATTTCAGTATTTGCCATATCAACACCAATGCGTTCAACGGTGTCATCGGTATCACGAAGACCGGCGGTATCCAAAAGACGAATCGGAATATCCCCAACGAGCACCGATTCTTCAACAACGTCCCTGGTGGTTCCGGCAATTTCCGTAACAATACTTCTGTCCCTTCCGGAAAGAAGGTTCATAAGGGTGGATTTTCCGACGTTAGGCTTGCCGGCAATAACGGTTGTTGCCCCTTCGCGGATAACTTTTCCTGCGTCGTATGTATCCATAAGCCTTTTGAGCACGCGTTCTGTTTCTTTGAGCACCGTTTCAAGATGTTCATCGGAAAGTTCCTCAACATCTTCCTCCGGATAGTCGCTCCATGCGGCAAGATGTGTTTCAAGCTCCGTAAGACTGTCTGTAACAGAGCGGATTTTCTTATAAAGTGCGCCGTCGCGCATTGCAAGAGCAGCTTTTCCTGCGCTGGCGGATTTGGAAGAGATAAGATCCATAACCGCCTCTGCCTGTGTAAGAGTAAGCTTTCCGTTAAGCAGTGCTCGTTTTGTAAATTCACCGGGCCCTGCAATTTCTGCTCCGCAATCAAGAGCAGCTCTGAGCACGCGTTTTAAAAGTGCCGGGCTTCCGTGACATGAAAATTCAACGGTGTTTTCTCCGGTATAGCTTTTCGGTGCAATAAAAACCGTTGCAACCGCTTCGTCAATATCCCCTTCGGAATCGAAAACCCTTCCGTATGCACAGGAATATCCGCAAAGGGAGGAAAGTTCCTTTCCGCCCTTAAAAGAACGGAACATTTTTTCTCCGATGGCTATGGCGTTTTCGCCGGATATTCTGATAACGCCAAGTCCCGAAGCGGAAAGTGGCGTTGATATTGCCGCAACAGTGCTCATAATTTTTCCTCCAAAAAATCCAATGTAGGGAACGCTGTCCTCAGCGTTCCGCGGACCGTCG
>JAFYOZ010000118.1 GCA_017547705.1 Oscillospiraceae bacterium | reverse complement strand
TTTTGATATTCAAGACGGATTTTGTTTTTCGGATACGGCGCCGCCTGAATTGCGGCGGCTTTTACTGTTTTATTAAGAAAAAACCTCTCACCGAAAAAATCCGGAAAAGTCCAAACAGCCTCGATTCTCTTTTCTCCCTCTTCGGAATAATCCGAGTAAACATCATCAGAAAAGCAGCAAATCTCTCCTTTTTCATTCCCAAAAAACAGCTTTCCGCCATCTTCCCAAAGAACTCTTGCATCAATCCCGGTCCAAAAATATGCCTCATACTGAAAATCAGAAAGGGGTTCTCCCCTTTGATAGCTTCTTTTTCCTGTATCGAGAAGATAGAGCTTTCCGTTTATGGCAATCATATAAAACTGCCTCCATTTTGCACAAAAAGCATTCTCTATATTCTCCTCCGAACAAAGAGCCTTGTTGATAAAATAAGAACGGTTCTGGGTATATTTTTCTCCGGTAACATCCTCCGCCGTGATGGCATAAACTCCGCGGTTTGTTAAAAAAAGCTGTTCCCTGTCCATAAAAACAAAGCTGTTTTTTGCCGCAGCTTCTTCACCCTGAAGATGCCTTTCGATTGGGAACGAAACATTTCCGCTTTCATCAACATAAGAATTTCTGATAACAATGCTCCTTCCGTCACAGGAACCGGAAATATACGTTGCAAGAAGATTTTCCATAACCGAATATCCGATTATTTCAGAACCTTTTGCTCCAAGGGAAGAATAATAAATATCCGGCCAGTATGTCGGGTCTTTTACAAAGCACCAGCGGTCAACTTCCGGCTCATTCGGATTTCCGGAAATAAAAATCCTGTTTGCTGTTCCGCCGGTATCAAAAGCGATGCTCATTCTGCAAAGATTGACCTTATCAAAATATCCATCAAAATCCTTTTCCGCCTCGATAATCAGATTATCTGTTCCGGTAATCGGAGTTTTGGGAACCGGAGATTCAAACATAATTTTCCCCTGCTCCCTATCCGCAGTAAAATCCGTTCCTTCGATCTTTTCGATAAAGTTCCCCTCTTCGTCCATAATAAAAGCCTTGATTTTTCCATCGGAAAGCCCGGTTTTAGAAAGAGTAAACACACTCTCCGTTCCGGTATCACAAAGAAAACTTTCCTTCCAACGGCGGGATATAAGGTTAAATTCCTCTTTGATGCTTCCTCCAGGTTCCTGTTTTGCCTCTATGAGCACGGATATCTTCGTTCCGGAACCCGGCGCAGTATCAAAAACAACATTCCCGTCGATAATTTCCGCAGCGGTGCTCGTTCCGTCGATTTTTGCAGAAACAAATCTCGATACCTTATATTCCAAAGCAAACTTTTTCGTGTATCCGTCACCGGCGAGCATAATTTCTCTTTCCGCAAAGTCCGCATTCTTGCTTATGAGCACCGTTGGAACATATGCAATATCCGAAATCAAAACAGCGCCGTTTTCATCTATCGCAAGAGCCTCTTTTCCATCAAAAAGCCAGAGTTTTTCTCCAACAACTTCTGCAGATGAAATTTCGTCGTTAAGTCCATCTCTGATTTGAGCACCGTCAAGATAAAGCTTCGTTCCCGCATGAACGATTCTGTGCTCGCCAAGCTTATAAACCCCGTTTATTCTCTCTCCAAAGCTCTCATAAAGCAGAAAACCGGTTCTCTTAATGGGGTTTCCGATGTTATCAGGCATCATATTCGGAGCATAGGGGCTTCTGTTTTTGCTGATATCCCCCGGCGCAGAAGAAAGATCCACCCCGGCAAAGGATGTTATCTCCAACACCTTTCTTTCCTGAGCACCGGTATTATCAAATTTTAAAAGTTCAGGCATCAAATCCCTCCCTTATCCGAGAATATTTTTAAATTCTCTGTTATAGTCGTATTCTTTTTCCGCAATGGAAATAAGATAATCAAGCCATTTTTCATCATAATCTTTCGCATTTTTCGCCTGCTGCTCAGCGTGCTCGGAATAAAGTTCTCCAAGATCGCTTATATAGCCTTTTTGGATATCATTTCTGTTTCCCTGATATTTCGAGCGGATTCCGGAAAGAGTTGTTTCCGCTGCGCCGCCGTTAATACCCTCTCTTGCAAGTTTTTCAGAAAGTCCTGCTTCCTCCTGCTGCTCAAGAATCCAGTTCTCTCGAAGGGCATCCTCTTTTTCCGCTCTTAATTTATCCGATGCCGTATCATATTGAGCACGCAGCTGTTTTGCATAGTTATTTCTAAGCTCTGCAATGGATGTTTCCGTCTTATTTTCCTGTTTTACCGGTTCGGTTTTCTCGGAACTGCTTACCGGGATTTTGGTTCCCTCGCTTTTCGGCAGAATTTCAACAGTATAGCTTCCGCTCTGTTCTTTTCTCTTTTTATATTCAGCCATATTATCCTCCTTATTTTATTTTGGGGCGGCAAGATTCTGCCGCCCCTTTTTGTTTATTATTTATGCAACAGTTCTTTCAATATCTTCCACAACATCGGAGGTAAAATATTCGTCATTAAAAGCAACAGCCTTTGCTTTAGTAGTTCCGGAAGGAAGGTTAACGCTGCCGCCGCTGGTGGTTTCAATGGCCGAATCAGAATATCTGGGGTCGGTTCCGTCAAGAGTTACTCTAATTTTGCTTGCGCCGGAAGAAGTTACCTTGATGGTGGAACCGCTGAGAGTAAAGTTCGGTGCTTCCTGAACAGTGCCATATTCAACAGCCGCATAAACACCGTTGCATTTTGCGCCGATTACAAATGCGTCATAAATAAATCTGCCTTCGATAAGTGCGCCGTTAATGCCTGCAGGATTCTCTTTAATAAAGTAATCCTGAACTTTTTTCGGCTGAAGAACAGAGTTTTTATAAACGATAAGGAAAAACGCTCTGTTATCGCCTTTCATAAGATATTCGTCAGGAACGGTTACAACCTGTGCGCCCATAAAAGTACCTACTGCGCCTTTAACAAGCGCTTCTTTTGCAAGAGCTTCAACCCCGATAAACTGTTTGGAAAGTCGAAGAATTCCAAAATAGCTCCAGCCAATGAAGATATATCTTCCCTCCGCAGGAACTTTTTTGTTGCCCATATGTACCATGGCGTCGGAAATCATTTTTACAATATTTTCTTCGTCAGGTTCTTCTTCCATCTCTTTAACAGTTCCGGCATAGTCGATAAATTTTCTAAGGGCATATTTATCCATTTCGGGAATTGCCTGCTCGTTCATTTCGATTGCAAGAATTTTGGATGCCTCTTTGTTTCCCATCTGTTCGGAATTGTTGCCCTTATCAATGGTGATGGAAAAAGATCTGTCTTTTTCAACGATCATATCCTGAACAGTATCCTGTGCCTCCTGGGGAGTGCCGTATCTGTTAAGACCGGTTCTTTTATAGTCATTAAGTTCCTGAGAAACCGCAGTATAAACCTTAAGATTTTTTACTCCGGTAAATTCATAGTCCTTGCAGGCAACTCCGTCAACAACGGATTTCTGAGTAAATGCCTGTGCAAGCTCCTTTGCGTATTTGGTTGCAAGATTAATTGCCATATTTTTGTTCTCCTTTCAAATTTCGCCGCTTTGCGGCATTTTTCTTAATATTCTCTAAAAAGTCCTTCGATGAATTCATCGATTTTTTCGTTTCCAACCGGGGAATATACAGAACCGACGCTATGTTCCCTTGCATAGCTTCTTTGGTCGTCCATTGTTTTCCCCTGCTTCATTTTTTCAATTTCTTCAAGAAGCCTTTTGTTTTCCTGAATCAGCATAAAGCTGCAAAAGGCTTTTTCAAGAGGAACTCCATTTTCCCATTCATCAATAACGCTGTTATCAAGGGTTTCAACTCCTTCGGAAGAATGTTTCGTCATAAATCTGTCGATTTCTTTTAATCTTTCGCGGATTTTCTTTTCCTCTTCGTTTTTTTCTTTTTCGTCTTTGCGAGGCTTTTTTGCCTCAATACGGAATTTTGCAAGCTCCTCTGCAATTTCTCTGTCGATTCCCGGATTCGCCTCCTCAATTTCCGCAACAGCTTTTTCAAATCTCGCTTTTTTAAGAACTCCAAGAATCTCTTCTTTAATTTCTTCTTTTCCGATTCCGCGGATTCCGGCGATTTTTTCAAAAACTTCCGTATCCTTTTTCGCAATGTTAAATCTGCGCATCAGTTCATCAAAACAAGAACCTTTCTGATAAATTTCGATGATTTCGCCGGCGTCTTTTCCCATGGCTTTTGCAAAAGCCAAAACCGCTTCCTTCGGAACGCAGATTTCTCTTCCAAAATCAAGAATATCTTTTCCAAAAATTTCCTCCTGCTCGGTTTTTTCTTCCGGCTCATCAAAAAGATTGCCTTTTCCAAAAAGCTCTCCGTCGCCGATTTCTTCCGCTTTTTCTTCTTTTCTTCCAAGAAGCTCCGAAATAAATTCATCAGCTGCCGGATTTTCTTTTCTTTCTTTTTTCATCTTTTTCCTCCTTATTAATTTTAAAATCAGCCTTTTC
The DNA here is from genome assembly GCA_017547705.1 of Oscillospiraceae bacterium. Lineage (GTDB taxonomy): Bacteria > Bacillota > Clostridia > Oscillospirales > Ruminococcaceae > UMGS1668. Next base: position 2,767 of record JAFYOZ010000118.1, on the reverse strand, counting down.
CATAGCTTAAAAAGTTTTCGATAAAGCTTTCCGCCGCTGTTTCTTCATCCTCTTCTTCCGGCTGTGCATGCATCGGTCTTGCCGCAGCCCAATATCGAAGAGCATCTGCCGCATGGGTGTATTCATGAACAGAATCTCCAACGTCGTTCGGGTTAGTCCTATCAAAAACAAGCGCAGGAAGAGTTCTTATAACCTCCGTACAGTTTTCAAAAATCCTCAGCTTCGGAAGAATCTCTCCAAATTCGTCCTTTCTGGGATGCAGCCATTCTTTAAGGCTATACCAACCCTGAACTCTGTCGTTTCCGGCTTTATAAAGACAGATTCCGTATTCATAAAAAAGCTCCGCAACGCTTTTTCCCGTATCCTGCCTTCTGTTCCACATATCCGGCGGCGCAATATAAACTTCCGGAACGTCGCTTCCCTGTGTTTCAAGAATAAGCTTCGCTGCCTCGCTGATAATAAGCCCGCTTTTATAAACCTCCCGGTAAACATAGGCATTATCAAAAGGATCCACAGCGATCCAGTATCCCGCAAGCATATCAAGTCCATAGTCCATAGCAAAATATCTGCGCCAGTTTTTCGGAATCTCAAAAGGCCGCATAACATGTATATCCCTTTTCCATTCGCTGAAATACTGTCCCTCATTAACGTCCCAGTCCCCTTCAAGAAGCTGCTTTCTGTCCTTTGCGGATAGTTCCTTAAGCCTTTTAACATATTCCGGGTCGTTTTTCATCAGAGCGCGGTTTTCAAAAACCGTTGCCGGAATAAAAAGCCTTTTTCCGCTTCCGATGGAATGAACTTTTCCCGTAGGGCCGATATCTATAAATCTCTTTTTAACCCAGCTGTGACCGATTCCTCCCGGGTTTGTGGAACTTTTCATCGCTCTCGGAAAATCCGTAATTCCCCTTAGCCTCGACATAAGATACAGATACATCTGCTCCGTAAAATGCGTAAGCTCATCAAAACGTATAACGTCATATTCCGCCGACTGATAGCGATAAACGTCCGTTTCGCTGTCACAATATCCAAAATCTATAACAGAACCGTTAGAAAAAGTTCCGGTATGTTTCGATTCCGAATATTTATATATTTCCTTCGGAAATATTCCAAGAGAAACTCGGATAAGGCTTTTTTCAAGTTCCGGAAGAGTGCGCCGCAAAATAAGCTGGCGGCTCTTTGGGTATCTGGTTGCATAAACAAGGGCATCAATAAGCTGACCATAACTTTTGCCTCCTCCTGCGGCGCCTCCATAAAGAACCTCGTCTGCTTTTCCGGTGGAGTTTATAAAATCCATCTGTTTTGGATACAATCCAAAATCAATCCTCCTCATCATCGCCCTCCACCTTAACAAAAATCTCAACGCCGTCGCTTTCGCTCTTTTCCTGCTTTCTTGTTCCTTCGGGCATGGCTCCGCAGATTTTTGCGATAAATTCAAGACATTTAATGGCCGTTTTTTCATCAAACTGATATTCCCCGGTTTCAGTAAATTCCTTTAAATCCTTGTTCCAGATTATAACCGGCTTTTGCTCCATAGCCATTTCATACATCTTCCATACCTCTCTTAAAACGCGGCTCTTGCTGTCATATACGTTACAGCCGGAATATATCTGCTGAAGCTGCCTTATTCTTTCTATTACGTTTTCGTCCTGTAAAAGGAGATAGCTCTTGCTCTTTGCATACTTTTCAGCATATCCGGCTCGCATTGCCGCATTACAGGCGTTAAAATCCTGAATATATTCTTCACAGAAGCGTTCCTGCTTTTCGCTAAGCACCAAGTTTTTTCACCTCCAAATACCTAAATCTTCTTCATTGGCACCACTCTCCCGTATATATTAACACGATATGTGTTACAAATAGATACACTGCTCCCGCTAAAACCCAATAAATCCTGTATTTCCGGCAAAAGCTGCCCTGCTTTGGTTTGCATGAAACTGTATCAAAAAGTTGTAACACATTTCGTGTGATTCGCAGTATATCACTTAATTTTCCAACTGTCAACACCATTTGTGCACCAACAGACCGGATTTTCACTAAAAATCATTGACTTTTTCACGTTTTGTGTTATAATTCAATTCAGAAATCACAGAAAAGGAGCCTTCCCATGTCTAATTTTAACTCCGTATTAAGACAGCTCAGAAAACAAAACGAACTTACCCAAGGCGAACTTGCAAAAAAACTCGGTCTTGCACCGAGCACCATCGGAATGTATGAACGCGGAGAACGCGAACCGGATTTTGCAACTCTTGAACGCATTTCTTCTTTCTTCTGTGTAAATATGAACTACCTTATGGGAAAAGAAGATTCTGTTTCCCATGGAAAAAAGATTCCCGTACTCGGAAAAGTCGCCGCCGGAATCCCCATAACCGCTGTCGAAAATATCCTCGACTACGAGGAAATTTCAACAGAAATGGCCGCCTCCGGGGAATACGTCGCTCTCCAAATCAAGGGCCAGAGCATGGAACCCCGTATGTTCGAAGGCGATATCGTAATCGTCCGTGTCCAGGATACCGTCGAACAGGGTGAAATCGCCGTCGTTATGGTAAACGGCGAAGAAGCAACCGTAAAAAAAGTCCAGTTCCTTAAAGACGGAATCATGCTTCGCCCGTTCAACACCTCTTTCGACCCGATTTTTTACAGCTGCGCCGATATGGAAAATCTTCCTGTCCGAATCTTTGGAAAAGTCGTGGAATGTCGCCAGAAATATTAAGGCTAAAAAGCCTCCTTTGTGTAGAGGGAGGGGGACCGCAAAGCGGTGGAGGGATTGTTT
>JAFYOZ010000117.1 GCA_017547705.1 Oscillospiraceae bacterium | reverse complement strand
CATCGCAGAAATATATCCATTCGCCGCTGTTTGGAATGGGCTCAATAAATGTTGTTTCATAAGAAAATTCAGTAGGATCCAGTTCGTCTCCACATAAAGGAGCGACGTCGAAACCTATTGTACAAGAATAATTTCCACGATAACGATATAAGGAAAATGTTTGCAACACGTCGTTTTTTACTCTTGCAAAACTTTCGCCTTTTCTTACAAAGCCCAAAGGACCGAATTCATCTTTACAACGCTCTACAAATTCTTTAACCAACGCGTTCACAGTGCTATCCCTCTTTTTAGAACTATATAAAAATAGAAATTATATTAATATTATGCTCTCTTTTATATATTTTTTCAATAGAGTAAAACATTTTTGTTGAAAAAAGAAACCGCTGTTATGAAAATCACCAAAAGAGTGCGATATATTAGGCGGTTTTTAATAACATAATCTTATTGAATAAATATGCGGATTTTGATATAATTTTTGTTGGATATGAAACAAAAAAGAGGTGTTTATCCTTGGAAGAAAAGAAGAAAAAAGGAATCTTCCGCCATATCGGAGCAAACCTTAAGGGCTACGGAATCTGGACAGCGCTTACCATGCTTTTCGGCTGTCTTGAGGTTATGCTCGAGGTTCTTATTCCGATGCTGATGTCCGTCATCGTTGACGGCGGACTTTATCGTGAAGAGGATTTTATGCTTAGGGAGTTTTTCTCTCCGGAGCTTATTGCGGACAGAAACAGATTTGTTATAACCGTGGGTATCATCATGGTCTGCGTTGCAATAGTTTCCATGATGTTCGGACTTCTTGCCGCAAGATGCAGCGCTGTTGCAAGCCAGGGTTTTGCAAAGAACCTTCGCAGCTCTATTCTTGAAAAAATCCAGAGCTTTTCCTTTGCAAATACGGATAAATTTTCAACCTCGAGCCTTATCACAAGGGCAACAACGGACGTTAATACCCTTCGTATGACCATGCAGCAGATAGTAAGAACACTTATGCGTTCTCCGATAATGGTCGTTATGGCAAGCGTTATGGCTTTTACCATTGCGCCCCATCTTGCATCGGTTTTTCTCATTTCCATACCTTTTCTTGCGGCAGTTCTTGCTGTTCTTATGAAAATCGGCCAGCCGAGATTTAAAAGAATGCTTAAAAAGATGGACGCCATGAACAGAGCTGTTCAGGAAAACCTTGTAAGCAGCAGAGTTGTAAAAGCATATGTCCGCGGAGATTATGAATCCAAAAGATTCCGCGAAACTGCGGAGGATTTAAGAGGAGCACAGCTTTCTTCCGCAAGGCTTTTTACCCTTACCGGCCCTATTCAGATGTTCATTATGTGGGGATGTACCCTTATAATCCTTTTCCTTGGCGGAAAAGAGATCATCTTCGAAAATACCGGTCTTCTTACCGGTGAACTTGTAAGTATGGTTTCTTATACCACCCAGGCAGTAAGCTCTCTTACCATGCTTTCATGGCTTATTATGTCAATGTCCAGAGCACAGGCTTCTCTTAACAGAATAAACGAGGTTCTTGATGAAGAAATTGATATAACCGACGGCGATTTTGATGAAAAACCTTCCGACGGAAGCGTTGATTTTGAAGACGTTTGCTTCAGCTATTCAAAAGACCCGGAAAAACTTGCTCTTTCTCATATTTCTCTCCATATCAACAGCGGAGAAACCATGGGTATAATTGGCGGAACAGGTGAAGGGAAATCCACCCTTGTTAACCTTATTCCAAGATTTTATGATACCCTTTCCGGAACGGTTAAGGTCGGCGGAAGAGATGTAAGAGAATATAAGCTCGAAAATCTTCGCGACGGAGTTTCGATGGTACTCCAAAACGGTTCTCTCTTTTCCGGAACCATTGCGGAAAACCTTAAATGGGGAGATCCGAATGCAAGCCTTGAACAGATGAAAGAAGCTTGCGCCATTGCCTGTGCGGATGAATTTATAGATAATTTTAAAGACGGATATGAAACAAAGCTTGAGCAGGATGGCGCAAACCTTTCCGGCGGACAGCGTCAGCGTCTTCGTATTGCAAGAGCGATTGTTAAACATCCGAAGATTCTTATTCTTGATGACTCCACCAGCGCTTGCGATATGACAACAGATGAGCACATCAGAAAAGCACTGCATAACTCCATGCCCGGAACGACGAAAATCATCATCGCCCAAAGAATCGCTTCCATTATGACCTGTGACCGCATTGCGGTTCTTGATGAGGGAAAACTTTCCGATGTTGGAACGCACAGCGAACTTATGGAAAGAAGCTCTATTTATCGTGACGTTTATGAGAGCCAGATGAGAGAGGAGGATGAGCAGAATGCCGAGAGTTGAACTTCGTAACTATAAAGCGGCAAGATCGCCGATGGAGACTCTGCTCCGCCTTTTTAAATATTTCAGGCACTGCACTCCGATTCTTGTTGCGGCTGTTCTTTCTATTGCGGTTTATGCGGCGGCAACCATCGGTTCTTCCTATTGCATGAAGCCTCTTGTTAACCTTTTGGAATCCACAGGGATTGCCCAAAGCGAGATGTATGCAAAATATATTGCACTTCTTCTCGGTCTTGGTGCTCTTTATGCCTTAAGCGCGTTGACTAACTATCTTCTTAACCGCCTGATGCTTGAATGCAGTACCGTTATTATGAGGGAACTGCGCTCCGAGCTTTTTGCAAAAATGCAAAGACTTCCCATAAGCTATTTTGATAATAACACCCACGGAAGCCTTATGAGCTATTTTACAAACGATATCGAGGCGACCAACGAACTTTTACAGCACAGCGTAACCCAGCTCCTTATTTCCGTAATGTCCCTTATAGGTACTATCGGAATGATGCTTGCGCTTTCCATGCGGCTTTTTGCTATAATGATTATTCTTGCGGCAATCGTTGTTCTTATAGTAAGAACGACCACAAAGATAAGCAGCAAGAGTTATCGCCAGCAGCAAAAATATGCGGCTTCTGTTAACGGATACATTGAGGAAATGATTTCCGGACAGCGCGATATAAAGGTTTTTACCCACGAAAAAGAGGTTATGGAAAACTTTGAACCCATAAATAAAGACCTCTATACCGCTTCCACAAGAGCGACCACAGCAACTTCCGTTGTCGGACCTTTGCTCAACAACCTTTCTCATATGTTCTATGCCCTCACCTGTGCAATTGGTGTTCTTTGGCTTACCGGTGAGGAAGTTGGCGGAATTCTTATTGCGTTTTTGCAGTACATAAGAACTTTTGCGGATAGGGTAAGCCAGATTTCCGAACAGTTTAACTCCATTATGCTTGCACTTGCCGGTGCAGAAAGAATCTTCGATGTTCTTGATATGAAGCCGGAAGTGGATGAAGGAAAAGTAACTCTTGAAAAAGCAAACGGAGATTATAACTGGGTTCTTCCAACAGGGGAGAGAGTTCCAGTCAGGGGCGACGTAAGATTCAACAACGTGGATTTTTCCTATGTTGAGGGTAAGCCGGTTTTGCATGACCTTACTCTTTTTGCGAAACCCGGCCAGAAAATTGCTTTTGTCGGTTCAACCGGAGCGGGAAAAACAACTATCACAAATCTTATCAACCGTTTTTATGATATCCAGGGCGGAGAAATCATCTATGACGGAATCAACGTAAAAGATATCCGCAAGGATGACTTAAGACGTTCTCTCGGAATCGTTCTTCAGGATACACACCTTTTTACCGGAACGGTTATGGAAAATATCCGTTACGGAAAGCTTGATGCAACGGATGAGGACTGCATAAGAGCGGCAAAAATCGCCAATGCGCATTATTTTATTTCTCATCTTCCCCAGGGATACGATACAGTTCTTTATTCCGACGGTGCAAATCTTTCCCAGGGACAGCGCCAGCTTATTGCAATAGCAAGAGCGGCGGTTTCTGAAGCGCCGGTTATGATTCTTGATGAAGCAACCTCTTCTGTCGATACCAGAACGGAGAAACTTATCGAAAAAGGTCTTGACGGACTTATGGAAGGCAGAACCGTTTTCATCATAGCACATCGCCTTTCAACCGTTCGAAATTCCGATGCAATTCTGGTTCTTGAACACGGAAAAGTTGTTGAGCGCGGAGACCATGATGACCTTTTGGAGCAAAAGGGAAAATATTATCAGCTTTATACAAACATGATAGAGCTTTCATAAAAACAAAGACCGTTTCCATCGGAAACGGTCTTATTACTTAAAAAACTATTGCATAATGTATAAAATAATCTTATAATGTAGATATAATCTATAGAAAAAGGAGATGTTTTCATGGGCCTTATTAAAGCAATCAGCGGAGCAGTGGGCGGAGTATTTGCAGATCAGTGGAAAGAGTATTTCTATTGCGAAGCAATCCCAGCAAACGTTCTTGCTACAAAAGGTGAAAAACGCACCAGTTCCAGAAGCTCTAACACCAAAGGCGAAGACAATATCATTTCCAACGGTTCTGTAATTGCTGTTGCAGACGGCCAGTGCATGTGCATTGTTGAGCAGGGCAAAGTTGTTGATATCTGTGCAGAGCCCGGTGAATATACTTACGATACCTCTTCCGAGCCTTCCATCTTTGCAGGAAAACTCGGCACCAGCATTGTTGATTCTTTCAAAACCATCGGTAAACGTTTTACCTTTGGCGGCGATACTGCAAAAGACCAGAGAGTTTATTATTTCAACACCAAAGAACTTGTCGGCAACAAATACGGAACTCCGAACCCCGTTCCTTTCCGTGTTGTTGACCAGAGAGCGGGTATTGATATCGACGTAAGCATCCGCTGCTTCGGTGAATACAGCTACCGTCTTTGCGACCCGATTCTTTTCTATACCAACGTTTGCGGAAACGTTGCATACCAGTACACCAGAGATGAACTTGACAGCCAGCTTAAATCCGAGCTTCTTACCGCTCTTCAGCCGGCATTTGCAAAGATTTCCGCAATGGGAATCCGCTATTCCGCACTTCCCGGCTGTACCACCGAAATGGCAGATGCGCTTAACGAAGTTCTTTCTGAAAAATGGAGAGGTCTCCGCGGTATCGAAATCGTTTCCTTCGGCGTATCTTCTGTAAAAGCAGACGAAGAAGACGAGCGAATGATCAAAGAAATGCAGCGCAACGCAGCATTTATGGATCCCACCAGAGCAGCAGCACATCTTGTTGGCGCACAGGCAGCAGCAAT
>JAFYOZ010000116.1 GCA_017547705.1 Oscillospiraceae bacterium | reverse complement strand
GCCGGCCTGAACGGCGACGGTCGAGATTCGGAATCTCCATTCTTTTGGTGGAGGGTTTTGTCCCCTTTGTTTAGGGGACAGTTGAAGCGGGAGCTTCAACAGGGGTAAGAAAACTTTTCTTTCAGGCACTACCCGGTTTCTTTTGGTTACAAAAGAAATGGGGTAGTATTATATTATTACAATCCCTCCGTCTTTTCTGCGATAAATCGCAGAAAATCCACCTCCCTTTACACAAGGGAGGCTTACCACCTCATCCGTCTTTTTCGCTTTTTGGGATAGTGATGATCACCTTATAAAGATCGCCGTCGAGCGAAAGTTCAAAAGTTCCGCCGCAAAGTTCCGTAAGGGATTTTGCTATGGAAAGTCCAAGACCGTTTCCTTCGCTGTTGCGGGAAGCATCTCCTCTTATAAATCTTTCCATAAGCGCCTCTGCGGACATATTAAGCGGTTCTCTCGAAATATTTTTTATGGTCAGAACAGCAGAACCTTCTTCTTCAAAAAGGTCAAAATATGCCCTTGTTCCCGGCTGTGCATATTTTATGATATTCTGTATAAGATTATCGAAAACGCGCCAAAGAAGTCTTCCGTCCGTATAGACCAAAACCTCTTCCTCCGGAAGATTTATAACCGGAATTATCTTTGCATCTTCAAGCTTTTCAGAAAATTCGCCAACGGATTGGTTTATAAGTTCGCCGATATTAAGCTGTTCCCTGTTAACAGCAACAGCTCCGCTGGAAGCTTTTGATGCTTCCACCAAATCTTCCGTAAGCTTTTTAAGCTTTGCGCTCTGGCGTTCGATAACATCGATATATTCCTTTGCGTTTTCGCTTTGGATATCCTCTTTTTTGAGCAGGTCAACGTAGGAAACAATGGAAGTAAGAGGTGTTTTAAGGTCATGGCTTACGTTTGTTATAAGCTCGGTTTTAAAACGCTCACTTTTAAGCCTGTCATCAACGGCTTTTGACATGCCAATTGCGGCGCTGTTGAGGTTATAGGCATGGCTGCGAAGCATTGGCCAAAGTTCCTTGCTGTTTATGCGGTAATCAAAATCTCCGTTTGCAATAGCTTCTCCGCCGCGTTTAAGCTGTTTAAGCTGGGTTCCGAACCATATCGCAACGCAAACTCCTCCGGCGATTACAAAGAAAGTAAGAAGAACCGCAAAAACCCCGACGTTATATTCCCAGGAGGAAACTCCAAGGATAAATATAATAAGGCTGTATCCGAACACTATGGCCGCAAGCTTCCATGTGATGCCGATATTTCTCATAAACCAGCGGATAAATTTTATAACTGTATCAAAGCATTGCCAGATAAGGGTATGGTGCCACCATTTTTTCATCTTGAAATGTGCGGCGGAACTTATAATTCCGATAAGGGTGACGGCAGTCATTCCGGCAAATACAAAACCGCAGGCTATAAATTTATAAACATCATAAAAAGACCATCGCAGATTCGAAAAAACTTCTATCAGAGCTGAAATTCCGATGACGCAGAGAACAAGCATGATATCGTATCCGATAGCATTGAGTCCTCTTAAACCCAAATTTCCGTCTTTATCGTATCCCGCCGCAGAGATTAGATAAATGCAGCAAAGGGTGCATATCGCAAAGGAAAAGACGATTCCATATACAAAATAAACAGAAAATCTGCTTATAAATTCAAAAACCGCATATCTTTCGTATCCTTCCCAATCCGGCTGCATATTTCTGCGGATATAGCCGTTCATGGTATATTCCGCAACGGTTTTTCCTTCGGAATCCACCTCTTTTAATGGATAATTTTCTTTAATAAGAATATATCCCCCATCGGAAAATTCCTGTTTTCCTGCGGAACTCTTCATGTTGGTAAAAACGATTTTTCCGTTTAAATCATAAATTACGAATCCAAGGTTCGTTTCCTCATAAATCCGTTCTGCTTTTTCGAGACCGGATATATCGTTCCAATAGACGTAATTATTGATATTCGCAAGTTCGTTCGATACAAAGTTTTCGCAGATTTTGCTTTTTGAAAAAGTTTTGTTTTCTCCAAAATAAATTCCCTCGTCATAGGATTCGCTCGCAAAAAATGCGCAGCCTATCAAAACCGGAGTAAAAACACAGACAAGAACAAAAGAAAGAAGTTTTAAAAAGAGGCTTCCGGATAATTTTTTCATTTTTCTCCCTCCAGTTTATAACCCTTTCCCCATACGACCTTAAGATATCTGGGGTTTGCGGGGTCTATTTCGATTTTTTCTCTTAAATGGCGGATATGCACGGCGATTGTTCCTTCCGCACCGAGAGGATCTGTACTCCAGACGGCGGAATATATCTCTTTTGATGAAAAAACCTTTCCCGGATTTTTGATAAAAAGTTTAAGGATATCGTATTCGGTCGGAGTAAGAGAAATAGCTTCTCCGTTGATGGTTACGATTTTTCCGTTATCGTCAAGTTCGATTCCGCCAACGGAAACCGTATCCTCCTTTTTCTCCAAGCCTCCAAGATAGGCATAGCGCCTAAGCTGTGCCTTAACTCTTGCAATAACTTCCAGAGGATTAAAAGGCTTTGTTATGTAATCATCCGCACCGACGGTTAAACCGAGGATTTTATCGCTGTCCTCGCTTTTTGCAGTAAGAAAAATCAGCGGAGCATTACAGCTTTCGCGGATTTTTGCCGTTGCAGAAACTCCGTCCATCATCGGCATCATAATATCCATAAGGATAAGATGTATCTCGTTTTCGGAAACAAGATCAACAGCCTCTTTTCCGTTTTCTGCCTCAAAAATTTTATAGCCTTCGCCGGTAAGATATATTTTCAGGGCGTTTCGGATATCTCTGTCATCATCACAAATCAAGATGTTATGCATAAAATCGCCTCCTGAACATATAATACCAATTTAAAGATTAAGAAAACAGTATCGAAATTATTAATATTTTATTAAGATTTTAAAATACGACGAGTTTTTTTGTTTTTCAGCATAATTTTATCATTTTTCATATATTTCATCAACAAAAGAGGTATTGCTTTAAAGTTTTTTCGGAATTATAATAATCATATATCCTTTTAAAAAAAGGAAGTGGATTTTATGACAAACGCAGATATTTATATCCAGAAATTCAAGGAGCTGGAGGCAATTGTTAAGGAAACTTTTGGCCTTAACGATTGGGATTCCATCACAAATTTTCTTTCTAAAAGAACCGAATATCGCCCCTTCCGCGAGGAGATAAAATATTGCCAGGAAGTAAGAAATCTTCTTCAGCATAAGCAGAAAATCGGCAACGAATATCCCATCCAGCCTTCCGATGAGATGATAACCTTCCTCGAAAACACCATAAACTCCCTTAAAAACCGCAAAAAATGCAGCGAAATTATGATTCCTTTTGCAAAAGTTTTTTGCAAAAAGCCTTCCGATTCCGTAAAGGAAACCCTTGCAAAAATGAGGGAAATTCCTTCCGGACATGTTCCGATTATTGATGACAGCAAAAAGGTTATCGGTGTTTTTACTGCAAACTCATTTTTAAATATTATGGCAGACAGAGCCGGCGAACCTTTTGATATAAGCTATTCTTTTAAAAACGCCGAAGGGTATATCGATTTTAACAGCCACGACAGCGAAGTTTATCGCTTTATCCGCGGTTCTCTTTATGTTGATGAGCTTAAAGATATTTTTGAACATACTTATTCCGGCGGCAAACGTCTTTCGATGGTTTTTGTTACAACAAACGGAAAACCCGACGGAAAACTCCTCGGAACTATTTCCCCTTGGGACGTTCTCGGCGAAGAAAGCATATGATTAAAAAGTCCTGTTGCGGCGGAAGAATATTCCGCCGTTTTTTTATTTTTTTAAAATTTTTATAGAAAAGCTGCAACAAAAACGGGATAAAACTACACTAATTTAATAGGTTTTTAACATTTACCTTCTTGTATTTGCTCAATAATAATGTTATTATGTATTAGTAGAAGATTGCCCCATGAAAGGAATGAAATCTAATGTCCGAAGAATTTAAAAATTCCGAGAACCTCGGCGAAGAAATGCCGAAAAAGAAAAACTTTTCCGTCAATATAAGCGATGATGATTTTGTGAGCGATATTCCCGCTCCGGAAAGCGACGTTTCTCCGGAACAGAAACCTCATAAAGTTGTTCGTTATGTTGACAACACCCCCAAAGCAGAAAAACCCAAGAAAGAAGAAAAGAAAAAAGGCTTCGTTGGCGAATTTCTTGCAGGAGCTGCCGCAGGAGCAAAAACTGTTGGCGAAGGCATTTCTGCCGGCGCAAAAGCAGTTTCTGAAAAGAAACCCAAGGCAGAAAAACCTGTTAAAGAAGTTAAAGCAATTAAAGAGGACGAAACCCAGTTCCCCAAAGATGAAAAGAAACAGAAACCTGCTTCCGGCGGTTTTATGAGCAAGCTTAATGCTCTTCCCGTTGGTGCAGTTATCGGCGGCGCTGCTCTTCTTCTTGTTGTTCTTGTTGCAGTAATCCTTATCTGTGCAACCAGCTGTGCTCCCAGCGACGATGAACCTGTTGTTGATCCTACTCCCGGCAGCGATATCGTAATCGGACCCACCGAAGAAGAACCCGTTGAAGAAGATCTCACCATCGAACTCCCCAGCAGAAAAGATAAATTTGCTGCTGCATTCACCGCAAACAACGACGTTATGGCATGGCTCTATATCCCCGGTCTTGAGGATGTTGATGCAGGCGTTTGCTTCAGCTATGATAAGAGCTATCCTTACGATAAACGCGATATCCTTGGTAATAAGGTTAACAAGACCTATTGGATCGACGGTGCATATTATTCCCATTACCGCAACCTTCGCGGAAGCACTGCAGATGAACTTTCTGTCAACACCGTAATCTTCGGTCACAGTGACCTTGGTCTTACCAACCTTTCTTATTCCAACGACGACCCCACCGGTCCTCTTTTCTCCCAGCTCTTTAATTTTAAAGATCCTTCCTTTGCTGAAAAAACCCCCTATATTTATCTTACTCTTCCGGAAGAAGATACCGTATGGGAAGTATTTGCAGTATTCTATAACGATGCAAAAGCAACCAACAAAACTTTCAGCACCTGGTTCTCTAAAAACGGCGGTTCCCTCTGGTATATCGAACCTGCTCCCATCGAGGCACAGTATCAGGCAATGCTCGATACCGTAAGAGAGCGTTCTCTCTATGATTACGAGGTTGAGGTCGATACCGATGATAAAATCCTCACCCTTTCCACCTGTACTGTTGCATACGGTCTTAACGCAAGATCCAACTACCGTTTTGTTGTTGTTGCAAAACTTGTTGAAGATCCCGAGACCGAGCATATCTCTAAAAACGCAGTATTCACCATCAACGAGGATGCACCTATTCCGGATACCTATAAAGCCGAATTTGAAGACTTCCTTGCAAAATGGAAACCTTCCGAGGTTGTTCTCTTTACTGCAGAAAGCCTTGTAACTTCTTCTGAAGGCTGATAAAAAGTTTATTAAAAGCGGATGGCTCTGCCATCCGCTTTTTTGCTTGCAATAAAAAGAAAAAGGTGATATAATACCGCCTTAGTGAGTTCGAAGCCTTCCTCACTTAAAACAAAACCAAAGGAGAGTTTTAAAAATGAATATGAGAAAAAACAAAACGGCTTTTTTAACAAAAAGCGCAGTAATTGCGGCGCTTTATGTAGTCCTTACGGAGGTTTCCGCGCTGCTTGGAATTTCCAGCGGCGTTATCCAGTTCCGCCTTTCGGAAATGTTTGCGGTTCTTCCGATGTTCACTCCGGCAGCTATCCCCGGGCTTTTTATCGGCTGTCTTATTTCCAACATACTTACCGGAGGAATTCTTTGGGACGTTGTTTTTGGAAGCCTTGCAAGCCTTCTTGGCGCCATCGGAACATGGTTCCTTCGTAAAAAGAGCGTTTATCTTGCTCCGGTTCCAACCATTCTTTCCAACATGATCATCATTCCCTTCGTTTTGCGTTATGCATACGGAGCAGAGGGTGCAATCCCTTTCTTTATGCTGACTGTCGGTATTGGAGAATTTGTTACAGCAGGAATCCTTGGAACATTCCTTGCAAAAACCCTTAAAAAACATAAAATCGAATTATAATAAAAACTCCCTGTCAAAAGCAGGGAGTTTTTTTATGAATTTTTATGTAGGTGCGGTTTTGGTATTGACTTTTCTTTTAATAAAGGTATAAAATATAACTCTAAAAGAACATTTGTTCGTTTCTGGAGGGTGTTGCCTTGGATATTTATGAAAAACTTACTATTCTTGCGGAAGCCGCAAAATACGATGCATCCTGCTCATCAAGCGGTAACGGAAGAACCGCCGACGAAGGATATATCGGTGCATCGACTCCTGCGGGATGCTGTCATTCTTTTTCTGCAGACGGAAGATGCATCAGCCTTTTAAAGGTTCTTATGTCCAATGCCTGTGTTTATGACTGTAAATACTGCCTCAGCCGAAGAAGCAACGATTTTCCAAGGGCGACTTTTACTCCAAGGGAACTTGCGGATTTAACCATCGAATTTTATCGAAGAAACTATATAGAGGGGCTTTTTCTCTCCTCCGCAGTGGTCGGAACACCGGATTGGACAACGGAACATATGATAGAAGTTCTTCGAATCCTTAGAGAAGAATACGGCTTTGCCGGATACATCCACGCAAAGGCTATTCCCGGAGCAGACCCGGTGCTCACCCATAGGCTCGGACTTCTTGCGGACAGGCTCAGCGTTAATATCGAGCTTCCGTCGGAGCAATCTTTGGTCAGCCTTGCACCGGATAAAACAAAGCATAACATTCTTGAACCCATGGGGCTTATAAAAACCGGCATTCTTGAGAACCGGGAGGATATCACAAAATACCGCCATGCTCCAAAATTTGTTCCGGCAGGACAAAGCACCCAGATGATAGTGGGTGCATCTCCGGAAACGGACTATCATATCCTCCATCTTACAGAAAGTTTATATAAAAAATTCGGGCTGAAGCGTGTTTATTATTCTGCATATGTTCCTCTTCAGGAGGATGCGCTTTTGCCGAGCATCGATACAAGGCCGCCTCTTCTTCGTGAGCACCGACTCTATCAGGCGGACTGGCTTTTGCGGTTTTATGGTTTTGAAGCAAGCGAAATAATCGACCCAAAAAGGCCCATGCTTCACCCGGAAGTTGACCCAAAATGCTCATGGGCAGTAAGCCACCTCGATGATTTTCCTGTTGAAGTCAACACTGCGGATTATGAGATGCTTTTGCGCGTTCCCGGAATCGGAGTTAAGGGCGCAAAGCGCATTCTTGCCGCAAGACGGTATCAAAAGCTGGATTTTGATATACTCAAGCGCCTTGGAGTTGTGCTCAAAAGAGCAAAATGGTTCATAACCTGCTCCGGAAAGACCTTGCAAAGAATTCCGGATACCCCGGAGATGATGATTTGGTCGATTCTTTCGCCGAACAGAATGGGCGGTTTTACCGATTACGGCATGGAACAGCTTTCGCTGTTCGAAACGGTGCTCACCGGAGAGGATGTGAGAGAATGTCTTACGGGGGAATTTTGATTTTCGCCTATGACGGAAGCTATGAGGGTTTTCTTTCTACGGTTTTTGATGCGTTTTTGATGAAAACCCTTCCTGCGGATATCGTTATTTTTGATGACGCAGAACCGAGCCTTATGAAAATGCACTATATTGAAACAAACTTTGAGCATGCAAAAAGAGTCCGCCTTGGAATTGAAAAGAAGCTGAGCACAAAGACCCTTTGCATGGTGGAAAAAGCCTTCCTTTTTGACGGTGAAGGGAAAGAAAACGCCATTATGCACTTTCTTTGGAAAGCTTTCAAAGAAGGTCCGAGCACCGGAGGTAAAATCGGAAGCGAGGAAGTCAACAGAGTTTTTAAAATGAGCACCGCCGTCAGCTATGAGGCGGAAAGATTCCGCCAGTTCACCCGTTTTTCGGATTCAAACGGCGCTCTTGTTGCCGTTATCCACCCAAAGCACTTCGTTCTTCCGCTTATCAGACCCTACTTTTGCAACCGAATTAAAAATGAAAACTTTCTGATTTATGATGCTGAGCACGGCGTCGCGCTTATCCATTCTCCGGAAAAAACCGCAATCGTTCCTATCGAAAGTCTTGAACTTCCGGAAAGCACCGACGACGGTTTTTATAGCAGGCTTTGGAAAAATTATTACCGCCATATTGCCATCGGCGAACGCTATAACCCAAGATGCCGCATGACCCATATGCCAAAAAGATTCTGGCAATATCTTCCGGAGGTTCAGGAAGAACTTGAACCGGGATATGTTCCGAAGCTTTCCTTCGGAACGGCAAAAGAAATCGCAAACAGCATCAGAGCCTCCCTCCCGGAAGCAAATTATTGAACTGCAGAAAAATATTTCTTTTGACAGATACTGTGATAGGCTATATAATGATTTTATAATCAATTAAGGAGGTTATATCATGGAATACGATAAAAAAGCTCTTAAAATTTCCACAAAAATAACTGCCGCAACCCTTTCAGAAAGCTGTGAACTCGGCGCAGAAAAAGCAAAAGAAGCTGCCGCTTTTCTTCGCGCACTTTATAAAGAAATCGCACCCATTCGCGAAAGCGAAGATTGCGTAAAAGACGCATTTAAAGCTGCCGGAAAAATCACCGCTGCAGCATGCGAAGAGATGGAAGATCCTTCCGCAGAAACCGCAGCAGAGTTCTTTAAAACCGTTTATGGTGGTATTGCTGCCATCGCCGCAGAAGAAGATTTTGATGAGGATATCTTTAAATATGCCGCAAAAATAACCGCTGCAGCATGCGAAGAAATGGAAGAACCGGACGAAGAAAAAGCAAAAGAAGCCACAGAATTTTTCTGTGCTCTCTATTCCGGACTTACCGAAGAAGAAGAAAACGCATGCGACGAAGAAACCGAAGAAAAACCCGTTTGTAACGGAAAATATCTTGTTAAAGAAACCGCAAGCGGAATCAGCTTCCGCCTTGCCGCAGGAAATAACCAGGTAATCGGTATTTCCGAAGTTTATTCTTCCCGTGCCGCAATGGAAAAAGGCATCGAATCTGTTCGCAAAAACGCTCCTATCGCAAATATCGAAGACCAGACCGCAGAACCGGTTGTTACCGCTGTTAATCCCAAGTTTGAGATTTATAACGATAAAGCAGGCGAATTCCGCTTCCGCCTTAAAGCCAGAAACGGAGAAATAATCCTCGCATCCGAGGGTTATAAAACAAAGGCATCCTGCGAAAACGGAATCGAATCCGTCCGTAAAAATTCCCCCGCAGAAATTGCCGAATAACGGAGGAACAATGGCAGAAGAAAGACGAGATAAACATAATTATTACCTTGATATCGCAGAAAGCGTTCTTGAACGCGGAACCTGCCTTCGAAGAAAATACGGCGCAATCATCGTTAAAAATGACCAGATAATTTCCACCGGATATGCCGGCGCACCGAGAGGCAGAAAAAACTGCAGTGACCTCGGTTGGTGCAGAAGGGAAAAGCTCCAGGTTCCAAGGGGCGAAAGATACGAGCTTTGCCGCAGTGTTCATGCAGAGGCAAACGCAATCATCAATGCCGCAAGAGAAAATATGATCGGTTCCACCCTTTATCTTGTTGGCAAGGAATGCGATACGGACAGCTATGTTGTTAACGGAAGCTGCTGCAGCATGTGCAAGCGCCTTGTAATCAACGCCGGAATCAAAAATGTTGTTATCCGCGACGACAGAAAAAACTTCCGCATAGTAAGCGTTGATGACTGGATTTATAACGACGATTCCCTCGACGATATTTTGGGATATTAAAAAAATAAAAGCCGTACCGCTTTTGCGGTACGGCTTTTTTATCTCCTTTTATAAATAACAAGTTCCGGGTTTTCTCCGT
Source organism: Oscillospiraceae bacterium (assembly GCA_017547705.1). Lineage (GTDB taxonomy): Bacteria > Bacillota > Clostridia > Oscillospirales > Ruminococcaceae > UMGS1668. The sequence continues at coordinate 14,476 of JAFYOZ010000116.1, read as the reverse complement.
TTTCCTCATAGGTACAGACAAGAATAAAATCCATGTTTGCGGCAATTCCGAAGCATCGGTCCCCGCCGAATTCACATTCAAGCTGAGTTCCGAGATATGTTGCATTATCATTAAGAAACTGAACTTTTTTGCCGTTGGGAAGATTGTATTCCAGATTAACAAACTTTCCTACCAACGCATTAAGGCTAATAACCTTTGGCATTCCTTCAATATGCAGATCATTTATTTCATCAATAAGTTTTTCTTTGAATTCGTCAAACTTTTCCTTCCCTGCAAGGTTCAGATATTTTTTCCAGTAATTAAGTTCCGGAAGCATATTCTTCATATATTCCCTGATTTCTTCTGAAGAGGTTTTGTCCGCCATGTTTTTTACGCAGACTTCGATAAGTTCGTCCATATCGTGATACATATATTCTCCATCCGCATAGCACCATTTGCAGTATTCCTCGTTGAACATACCATCTTTTTCCTTGCTGATGTCGCAGTCCTCCAGAGGCATTCCGCAGCATTGGCATATAAGCTTCCTCGGCGCGCCGAGAAGAGTGTTTATGGAAACATCAAAAAGCTTTGAAAGCAGCTTAAGAGTTTCCGTATTAGGAATCGTTTCTCCGTTCTCCCAGCGGGAAACCGCCTGACGCGTTACAAAAACCTTTTCCGCAAGTTCGTCCTGAGAAAGTCCTTTTTTTGTTCTTAATTCAAAAATAACTTCTTTTGTTTCCATATCATCGCCTCCGAAATTATTTTATCAATAAAACGCCCATTAAACAAGCAACCCTCTGTTGCTGTTGTATTTTTAGTCATAAAAAGAGTACCTTTTTTAAAAAAAGATACTCTCCGAATCGTCATTATTTCTTTTTAAAAATCGGTTCGTCGCTTGAAGAAAGCCATGCCCCGAAAATCATAAGCAAAAGCGCAAAAAGATATTTTGTTCCCGGAACTTCCCGGAAGATAATAAGCGAAAGCGCCGTTGCACAAAAAGGCGTTGCCGCAGAAAAAACGCTTGTTCTTGCTGCGCCAAGATATCTTTGCGCATACACAAACACAAAAATACTAAGTCCATACGAAACAAGACCAAGAAGAAGCGCAAGAACAATGCTTATAATGTTTTCTGCTCTTTCTCCTGCAAAAATTGCAATCAAAAAGCTTGTTCCGCCGCAAAAAACACCTTTCAGCAGAACGATTATCATCGGGTCTTTTGATGAAAGAACCCTTGTGCAGTTATTTTCGATTCCCCAAAGAACCGCAGAAAGAAGAACAAGGGCAGAACCTTTTGAAAAATCCAGAGAGGAACTTCCCTCAAAGGAAAGAAGCACACAGGAAAAAACAGTAAAGCTGATTCCGAACCAGAGCCTTTTGCTGATTTTTTCTCTAAAAATAAAGAATGCGATAAGCGCCGTTGCAACATATTCAAAATTGTTGAGGAGCGATGCATTTGCTGCGGAGGTTATTTTTAATCCGAACATAAGGCAAATCGGCGCCGCAATATCAAGAATTATCATCGCAAGGACATACGGAAACTCCGTTTTAGTAAAATTTCTGTCCTCCGTATCGTTTCCTGTCTTTTTCCTGAAAACCGCAACAGCACCCATGCCGATTCCGGCTCCGATATAAAGAAGACCCGCCATCATTGTTGATGGGATATGTTCCAAAAGAAGCTTTGAAAACGGGGTGCTGAGTGCATATAAAAGCGCAGAAAGAAGCGCCAGAAAAACTCCGTATTTTTCTGCTTTTTTAATCATTTTTTCCCTCAAGATATGCAAGAATCTCTTCTGCGTTGGTATCCGGTTTTACCTTCGGCATAACTTTTTCTATAATTCCGTTTTCGTCTATCACAAAAGTTGAACGGACTGTTCCGAAGGAAATTTTTCCGTAATTCTTCTTTTCCTGCCATGCGCCAAAGGCCTCTATAACCTTATGCTCCGGGTCGGAAAGAAGGATGAAAGGAAGATTATATTTTTCCGCAAACTTGATATGAGAGGCTGTGGAATCTTTGCTGACGCCGATTACAGCAACATCAAGCTCCTTGAACTTTTCAAAATTTGCTCCGAATGCACATGCCTGTCTGGTACAGCCGGGGGTATTATCCTTTGGATAAAAATAGAGAACAACCTTTTTTCCGAGGAAATCGGAAAGTTTTACTGCATTTCCGTCTTTATCAAAAAGCTCGAATTCCGGAGCTTTTGTTCCTTTTTGAAGCATAGTCTTTTTCCTTTCTAAGCTGAATGTCTCTGATAATAAGCTGGATTAGAGTAAGCGGAAGAAGCGCAAGAAGAATTATTCTTCCGAATTCGGAAAGAGGAACAAGCATAAAAAGTTCCTCAAAAAGCGAAATCGCGGCAGAAAATACAACCGTACTTCCAATAACGATTGCCGCTTTGAATTTATTGAGCGGCAGACAGGTTGTAAGAAGAGTCATAAGGCTTGCCGCGCCGGTATAAACGGTGCAGATTGTTGAAACTTCTTCGATTGAAAGTCTTACAGCCGCATCAAGATTTTCGTTAATTATCAGCACCGCCATAATGCCGATAAAAACCGTTGCGGCGGCGATTATTGCTCTTTTTAATACAGTGCTTAAAAAATGTTTTTGTACCCTTTTAAAGTTCGGTTCGAGTGCAAGAAGAACCCCGGGGATTCCCGATGCAACCGCACCGATAAGGGTCATCTGAATCGGCGCAAAGGGATATGCAAAGGGAACAAAAAGCAAGGTTGCGGTAAGCGCAAAGGTGTACATGGTTTTCATAAGAAAAATCGAAGCGGCTCTTTGGATATTGTTGATAACTCTTCTGCCTTCGAGCACAACTTCCGGCATTGCGGAAAAATCGGAATCCAAAAGAACAAGCTGCGCCGCATGGCTTGCAGCCTGTGCTCCGCTTGCCATTGCAACGGAGCAATCCGCATCTTTAAGCGCAAGCACATCGTTAACTCCGTCGCCTGTCATGGCAACTGTGTGTCCGGATTTTTGGAGAGCCTTGATGATAACCCTTTTTTGTTCCGGGCTTACTCTTCCAAAAACGACTGTTTTTTCTGCGGCGGAAGAAAGTTCTTCATCGGAAAGAGCGGAAGCGTCGATATAATTTTCTGCGCCGATAACTCCGGCTTTCTTTGCAATTGCGGAAACAGCCGCAGGATTATCTCCGCTTATAACTTTTATTGAAACGTCGTTTTTTCGGAAATATTCAAAAGTTTCCGAAACATTCGGACGGATTTCGTCTTCAATCAGTATAAAACCAAGCGGTTTTTCCGCTTTGTATAATTTTCCGTCAAAAATTCCTTTACAAAGAGCAAGAACCCTTGTTCCGTCACCGGAATATTCCGCGGCTTTTTCCAAAACTTCCGGGAAGCTTCCGCCGGTAACAAATTCCGGTGCACCAAGCATATAGCATCCCTCTTCACCAAAATCCGCCGCAACATATTTAAGCGCGGAGGAAAAAGGAAGAATATTTTCCGCCGGTTTTTCGATAGGATTTCTGCTTCCGAAGGCCGAAACAATCGCCCTTGCGGTTGCGTTATCCGCCGGAACAGCGGAATAAATCTCCGCAGCAAGAGCACCGATATCATCGCCATCGAAGCTTACCGTTCCCTTTATTTTCATGTTTCCGCTGGTGATGGTTCCGGTTTTATCAAGGCAGAGCACATCTGCCCTTGCAAGGGATTCCAAAGAATAAAGCTGCTGTGTAAGAGTTCGTTTTTGAGCAAGACGCACCACTCCAACAGCAAAACTCATGCTCGTCAGCAGATAAAGTCCGTCCGGAATCATTCCGACCATTGCCGCAACGGTTGGAATCATGGAATCCACATAGGAAAGTCCCTGGGAAATATAGTGGTTATAAAAAGTGAGCACGCCCATGGGAACGATAAAAACCGTTACGGTTTTTATGATGTTCATCATGGCGGTTTTGAGCACGGACTTTGCGGTTTTAAGCTTTTTCGCCTCCAAAGTAAGGCGTTCTGCATAGCTTTCTGCTCCAACGGCGGTTAAAAGAACCGCAACTTCTCCGCTTATGACAAAGCTTCCGGAGAAAAGATTATCCCCGGAAGACTTTAATACAGCATCGGATTCGCCTGTGATAAGGCTTTCGTTAAGCCTTGCTTCACCGCTGAGCACGGTTCCGTCGGCAGTTATCTGGTCGCCGGCACCGATGAGCACAACATCACCCAGAACAAGCTCTTTGCATGGAAGAATTTTCTCTTCTCCGTCGCGGATAACCCTTGCCGTTGGTGCTGTGAGCACGGAAAGGTTATCAACAGTTTTCTTTGCCCTTAATTCCTGAATGGTACCGATAAGGAAATTGGATATAACAATACCCAAAAACATCATATTGCGGTAGCTGCCCGTGGTGATAACAAGAACCGCGAGCACGATATTCAGCATGTTATAAAAGGTAAAAAGGTTAGAAAGCCATATTTGCTTAACGCTTTTTGATGCGGAAGAAGAGGAAACATTTGCCTTGCCTTCTGCGGCAAGGCGCTTTGCTTCTTCGCTTGATAATGCCGGCCAGTTCGGGTCGATTTTCAAAATATCACTGCCTTTTTATGCAAGATTAAGCTTGCCCAAGAGTTTATGGATGCGTTTATAAACAAGATAGGTAACTGCGCCGTTGATTCCTGCTTTTGTAAGGTTAAAAAGAAGAATGAAAGGCATAAGGCTTTTTACCATGCCTTTTGCGGCCTCGAGTTCCATTCCTGCCATTGCATTGAGATAAATCGGAGTGAGAGCAAGGTTTGCAGGATACATAACAGCAACCATTGCAACAATTCCGAAGAGAATAGCAATAAGAGCGCCTTTTTTTGTCTTTTTGCGTTTATAGATGGTACCGGCAACAAGGGTAAAAGCTCCGGTTGCGATGGTATGCATAACAATGCCATATACGCCGCTCTGTGCAGAAACAGTCATTCCCTGAATTAAGGAAACAATAACAGTAAGAACAAAGCCCCAAACCGGTCCAAAAAGGAATGTACCAATAAGTATCGGAATATCCGCCGGGTCGTATTCAAGGAAAGAAACGGCAGGGAAAATCGGGAAATGGATAAAAGCTACCAGAACAATGGAGCAAGCTGCCAATACGCCAAGAGTTGTGAGTTTTTTTGTGTTCATTTTTTTCATAATAATACCCCTTCTTTTTTAAGATAGTATGAACAGTTTCTTAAAAGAAAGGCAAAATCGCAAAAAGAAAAGCCCCATGCAAAAATGCACGGGGCCTAAATTCTTTACGCAGTTTCGCCATCCGGACTTATGCAAAAATCTTGCACACACCGTCGGTACGGGATTCTGACCCGTTCTTGCTGTTAAGCTCTCGGACTTATCGGACATAATGCCGCTTCACCGCCGGTAGGGAATCTCACCCTGCCCCGAAACTATTTAATTTTATCGAAAAACGAAATTATTCTTCGTCTTCCTCTTCTTCGTCCATATCGAATTCGAGATGTTCGCCGCAGTTAGGGCAATCCATTTCGCCTTCGTCAACGATGCAGCCATCAATGCAGATAACTTCGCCGCATGCGGGGCACTCTACTTCATAGAGATCGTCGCAATCGCAATCGCAGTCGCAATCATCGTCGCAGCAGCAGTCGCAGTCGCAATCATCGTCATCGCAGCAGCAATCGTCATACTCATAGTAATCGTTTTCGAGGGTTTCGAGGTCTTCGTCAATGAGTTCAACCTGTTCGCCAACTTCTGCAAGAGCGTCCTGAACGTCTTCTACATCATATGCGAGATCTTCAAGAATGTCTGCGATAGCGTTAAGAACTTTGTCATCGCAGTTAAGTCCTTCCATAAGGCCTTTAAGATGTGCAACTTTTTCAGCAATAGTCATGGTAATTCTCCTTTGCCGTTTAATGGCTGGTTCTTGGTTTTTTAATTATGCTCTACCGATATATTCGCCGGTTCTGGTATCGATTTCGATCTTATCACCTTCGTTGATGAAGAGCGGAACTTTAACCTGTGCGCCGGTTTCAACGGTTGCGGGTTTGGTTACGTTGGTTGCGGTATCGCCTTTAACGCCGGGCTCGGTTTCGGTAACTTCGAGGGTTACGAAGTTAGGAGCTTCGAGGCCGAATACGCTGCCTTTGTAAGAAAGGATACGGCAAACGTCTTCTTCTTTGCAGAATTTGAAGGAATCGCCGAGAAGTTTTTCTTCGATCGGAATGAGTTCGAAGGTTTCGGGATCCATGAAGTAATAAAGGTCACCGTCGGTATAGCTGTAGCTCATGTCTTTTCTTTCGATAAATGCGGTGGGGAATTTATCGGTAGGGTTGAAAGTACGTTCAACAACAGCGCCAGTGATGACGTTTCTGATTTTGGTACGAACAAATGCGGCACCTTTGCCGGGTTTTACGTGCTGGAATTCGATGATCTGATAAACGTCGCCGTTATCATCAAAAGTAACACCGTTTCTGAAATCGCCTGCAGAAACCATAAAGTTAATCCTCCTAAAATTAAGCGCAGTAGCGCATTTTTTTACATTATTAATAATAAAGGATTTTTGTTCTTTTTGCAATAGTTTTTTATAAAATTATGCCCATATCCGGCGTTATATTTCAAAAAAATCGCTTTTTTCTCCTGTTTTCCTCTATTCTACTTTTCATAGGTTGCCTGTTTAATTATTCTGTGTTAATCTCAAATCATTGAAAGGAGCGATTTTTATGTCCTATATAACCGGAAAAATCATCAGGGAACTTCGGGAAGGCAAAAACCTTACCCAAAAACAGCTTGGAGAAATAATCTGTGTTTCTGATAAAACCATATCAAAATGGGAAACGGAAAAAGGTCTTCCGGATATAACCCTTCTTGAACCCCTTTCTTCTGCTCTTGGTGTTTCTGTTGCGGAACTTCTTTCCGGAGAAAGCATCACCAACAAGAACCGGGCAGGAAACATTAAAAGAGGAAAATTTTATGTCTGCCCCGTTTGCGGAAACATTGTTTTTTCTCTTGGAGAAGGTTCTTTTTCCTGCTGCGGAATAAATCTTCCCGCTCTCTGTCCGGAAAAAGCAGAAGAAGGCTCGTACGAAATCGAAAGACCGGAAAACGACTATTTTATAAAGTTCAATCACCCCATGACAAAGGAGCATTATATATCTTTTGCCGCATTCATCACCTATGACGGAGTCACCATAAAAAAGCTTTATCCGGAACAGGAAGCAGCTGTTCGCTTTCCAAATATCGGAAGAGGAAAAATCATCTTCTGCTGTAACCGCGACGGACTTTTTGAATTTTCTTTATAATATTCGGCGGAGGAAGAAAACTTCCTCCGTTTTTTCATTGACTTTATATGATAATAGGAATATTATTTAAGATAGGTAAATTTTTTTCGGAAAGGGGGCTTCGTCATGGCAGATTTCGAAGAAAGATTTGAAGATGTTTATGATGAACTCAGAGAAGAACTTGAGGAGATGTGTCACGAAAAGCGATACAATGACCTTAGAAAGCGTTTTCTCGACCTTAACCCTGTAGATATCGCATGGCTTTTTGATGACATGCCCGAAGACCACCTTCCGGTAATGTTCCGTCTTCTTTCAAAAGAAGTTGCGGCAGACGTTTTTATCAACCTCGAAAGCGATTCCCAAGAGATGCTTATAAAAGGCTTTTCCAACGCAGAACTCGAGGCTATCCTTGATGAAATGTTCCTCGATGATACCATCGACGTTATCGAGGAAATGCCCGCAAACGTTGTTAAAAGAATTCTTAAATATTCCGACGCTGAAACCAGAAGCGAGATAAACAAAATCCTCCAGTATCCGGAAGATTCCGCAGGTTCCCTTATGACAACGGAGTTTATCCGTCTTCGCCGCGGAACAACCGTTGCAGGAGCTTTTGATGTTATCCGCCAAAAAGGCGACGATTCCGAAACCATCAACGTTTCTTACGTCACCGACGAAGAACGTCATCTTATGGGCTATGTAACCATTCGTACCCTCGTTCTTGAAAAAGATACGAACAGACTTATCGGCGACGTTATGGAACCGAACGTTATTTCCGCATATACCACCGACGATAAAGAATCGGTTGTTCAGCGTATGAGTAAATACGGTTTCGATACCATGCCCGTTGTTGATGCGGAAAACCGCCTTGTGGGAATTATCACCTTCGACGACGCAATCGACGTCATCGAAGAAGAGGCCACCGAAGATATCGCAAAGATGGCAGCAATCACTCCGAGTGACCGTCCCTATCTCCGAACCGGAATCTTTGATATCTGGAAATCCCGTATTCCATGGCTTATGATACTCATGCTTTCCTCCACCTTTACCGGAATGATCATCAGCAGTTTTGAGGATGCTCTTGCGGCCTGTGTTGTTCTTACCGCATTTATCCCTATGCTTATGGGTACCGGCGGTAACTGCAGTAACCAGACCTCTGCGACGGTTATCCGCGGACTTTCTCTTCAGGAAATCGAGTTCCGCGATATTTTCAAGGTTATCTGGAAAGAGGCAAGAGTCGGAATTTTTGCCGGACTTGCCCTTGCGGCAGTAAGCTTTATAAAAGTTCTTCTCTTTGATGGATTCATCCTCGGAAATCCGGAAATCACTCCCATGGTTTCCGCAGTTATTTCTCTTACCCTTGTTCTCACCGTTTTCTGCTCGAAGATCGTTGGCGCATTCATGCCTCTTCTTGCAAAAAAAGTCGGCGCAGACCCTGCGGTTATGGCTTCTCCCTTTATCACAACCGTTGTTGATGCTCTTTCCCTCGTAATTTATTTTGCATTTGCAACAGCACTTTTGGGAATTTGAATGCCTTTCCACCTCAGTCACCTTCGGTGACAGCGCCTCCTCTGAGGAGCTTTTTATTAAATTTCCGCTTGACAATGCGTTTTTTTGCCATTATAATATTTATGCTGTTTACAGATTTTATACTGTCCGGCCCTTGGTCGGACAGTTTTTTATTAGTATGGAGGTTATAAAAAATGGTAATTCTTGCAAACATCATCTCTATCGTTTCCTGTGCAATAATGGTTCTTACCGGCTTTATCAAAAACAGGACGAAGATTCTTCTTGCTCAATGTGTTCAGTTTATTCTTATGGCTGTTTCCCATTATCTTCTTGGCGGCACCGGCGGAATCGTTGCCTGCCTTGTAAGCCTTGCAAGAAACCTTGTTTTTTCAAAATTCAAAACCTCCGTTCCTCTTAAGCTCTTCTTCATGGCAGTAACCGTTGCGCTTTCCATCGGAACCCTTACTCTTAATCCCATAACCTGGTTCCCGGTTCTTGCAACCGTTTCTTTCACCTGGGTTATCGACAGCGAGGATATAATCAAGTTTAAAACCGTAATGGCAGTTACCCTTTGCCTTTGGTTCATCTATGACGCAGTTCATCTCAACTTTGTTTCCGCCGCTTTTGATGCTTTTACCGTAGGTTCCACCGTTTACAGCATGTGGCAGATCAAAAAAGAAAGAAAGGCAGAAAAAACCGCATGAACACATATATAATTCTTGGCAACCTTGTTTCTCTTGTTGGCTGCATTGTTATGGTTCTTATCGGTTTTATCAAGAACAAGGAACGCTATATCGTTTTCCAGACTTTGCAGTTTGGGCTTAATGCTCTTTCCCATTTTCTTCTTGGCGGATACGGCGGCTCCATAGCCGCTCTTGTAAGCGCCGGAAGAAACGTTATCATCGCCAAATGGAAATGTACCCCTGCGATTAAAATCGCCATTATAGCGATTCAGGTCGCCCTCTCAATCTCCACCGTAACCTCAAATCCCATCACATGGCTTCCGCTTATTGCGGCAGGAATGTTCACCTGGTATATCGATACCAAAAACGTGATGTGGTTTAAATGGGTCATCATAATCACCCTTGTTATGTGGGTTGTTTATGATATTTATCACCACAACTACGTTTCCATCTGGTTCAGCGCATTCACCGTTGTGACGAACTCCATCAGCATGGTTAAAATCCATAAGGAAAGAAAATCGGCATAAAACAAAGAGCGTGCATCCTGCACGCTCTTTTTGTTGCTTTTATTTATGAAAAATGATAATATAACGATAACATCTTAAAAAGGAGACTGTTTTTATGCTTAAAAGAATTCTTGCTTTTACATTTGCATTTATGCTTGTTCTTTCCGGATGCGCTTCCGGAGAATCTGCCGAAATCAATTGGGAAAGCGACTTTAACGAACACTGGGTAACCAACGAAAACGGCGAAAAAACCAAAATCGCAGAACACGATTTGGTTGATGACAAAGTTTGCTCCGTTTGCGGAAGCGAAATTTATGATTACGGCGATGGAAGCGGTGAAGTTTATCGTTACCTTGATGTTGAAAAAAACTACATAAGCAGCTATAAAATTTATGAAAACGGCGAACTTGTTCAGGACGTCACCGCGGAATATGAGTTTGATGAAAACGAAAAATGCACCTATTGCGCAGTTTATCTTGACGGAAAACTTGTTGAAGAATACCTCTATACCGAATCCACTTCCATTTATTATGAAGAAGACGGCTCCTATTCAAAAAGAATTGACAATGAAGACGGCACCAGCGTTTATATTATGTATAACGCAGACGGCACCCTTGATTCCGAAAGATACCATGCACCCAAAAATGCCGACGAAGTCTATCTTGAAAAATCCGTCTCCTTCGATTATGAGGCCGGTATAAAATATGTCATCGAATATAATGTTGAAGGGAACCCCATTCACCACGAAATGTATGACTTTGATGAAAACCTTCTTTCCACTATCATCTATGAATATGATGAAAAAGGTTACCCTGTTTATCAGGCAAATTATGAAGGTGAAACTCTTTCTGTGGAGCTCTATTTTGTGACTAAATTCGATGCCGAAGGAAACTGGTTCAGCCAGCCCACCAAAGAAATTATTTATAACGAAAACGGTGGATACACTGTTTATGAATATGACGAAGAGGGCACTTTTGTCAGCGAAGCAACTTACGACGCCAACGGAAACAAAATCGACTGATTGATTTAACTGAACAACGGAAAACAGCATCCCACATGGGATGCTGTTTTTTATTTATGTTCCGTTTCTTTATAATTTGTTATATTCATCCCCGCCTTTTTGAGGGTGCAAAATGTCTTTTTTATAATTTTTTCAAAAACCTGCAACAAATTCCTTTGGAAAGTTACTATATGGTTGAAAGGATTTTTTTAGGAGGCATTAAGATGAAAAAATATGCTCTTTATTTTATAATTCTCATTCTGGTGCTCGCTTTTTCCGGATGCGGCAAGGTTGAGCACGGTTTTGATGAAACGCCCGATATAAAAAATGCTTTTGAGTATGAACCGGAGGAAGAAATCTATGACCGAGACCCTTTTGAGCATTGGATAATCGGTAAAAAGGGAGATAAACTCGAAGCCGGTGCTCATGAGCTTGATAACAAAAGAACCTGCACCGTTTGTAACAGCACTATAACAGAACATTACGACGGAGCTTTTGAGGTCACGAACTATGACCAATACGGAAGCCTTATCCGCCACAGCAGCTATAATGCCGACGGAACTCTAATCGGAGAAAACACCGCCGAATTTGAATATGACGAACTGGGCAACGTTCTTATAGAAAAGCACTTTACTTCTCTCTGTGATTTTATTGAAATCACATTATACACCTATAAAACCGATTCCGAAGGAACTCTCTATGTTTTCAGCAAAGATACAACTTATGGCAGCGGCGAATCTCTCTATTATGAATATACCGAAAACGGAAATATCCTCTATTACTGTGTTTTTGATCCCGCAGGAAACCTAACCTACGAAACCATAAACAAATATCTTACCGACGAAAACGGCGAGGAATATGTTTCGCAAATTATCAACTATGACCTTATCTACAATAACAAAAGCTTTTTCGAATTTGACAAATTCGGAAATCTTCTTCTGATGGAGGATATTAACGAGGCTGGAGAATCCTATCGCAAAGAGATTTATGAGTATAATGAGGATGGCATGCTGATTCATTCTTATACTTACATCTACGATCTTCTTGCGGAAGAGTATTTCTATGATTTTGCGGAAAACGAAAACGGAATTTATATTTATTGCCGTAAAAAGGTTATCCATAACGATGACGGAACCGGTATAATCCAGCTTTATAACGAGAAGGACGAACTTATCAGCGAAGAGAAATTTTAAAGAAAATACTGAAAAAGCGGCGGGAGTTTTCTCCCGTCGCTTTTGTTTTTACTTATACTAAACAAGACAACACCTCATCCGTCTGCTTCGCAGACACCTTCTCCTCAAGGAGAAGGCTAACCCTCCGGGAAGCCTAAAAAAAGAAGCCCACCCAAAGGGTAGGCTTCGAAATATTCTGCAAAACGAAATTAACGTTTGGAGAACTGAAAAGAATTTTTGGATTTTGTATTTCTATTCTTATTTGGAACCGTTTTTCGGCTTTATAAAGCCGTTTTCAAGCATTACTGCAAATCACCTCGTTTTTGTATTTTATGGGTATTTGCTGCCTGTGTGATACCTATGCAAAAACAGCATCCGCCGCAGAAGGCAGGATGCTGTTTTTGTTTAAGTGTACATAGAAAAAAATTGGTGGTATAATTCAAATTAAAGAGCGTCTCTACCGCCGTCAAGAAGATATGCCTGACCGGTAATATAAGAAGATTCATCAGAAGCAAGGAAGAGCGCAAAGTTTGCAAATTCTTCCGGTTCACCGATTCTTCCCATAGGAATCTGGCTGCCAAGGAATTCTCTAATCTCTTCACTCATTCCGTCAATAATTCCAGTATTGAAGATACCCGGGCAAATTGCATTTACGCGGATGTTGTTTTTAACATATTCTACTGCTGCAGTTTTGGTCATCATAACATTCGAAGCTTTGCTCTGAAGATATCCAACGGAAAGAGGGGTTGCCTTGAAAGCTCCAATGGAAGCAGTATTAACAATAGAGCCTTTACCGTTTTCAAGCATGAGCTTGATGCCTCCCTGCATAACCATAAGATAACCGCGAACATTTATGCTGTAAATTTTATCCAGCACATCGATAGGATATTCATGAAGAGGAACCTGACAACCGCTGATTCCCGCATTGTTGCAAAGGATATCAAGTTTCCCAAATTTTTCAATGCAAAGAGCATACATCGCGTCAATGTCTTCTTTTTTGGAAACGTCAGCAACAATGCCAACAACCTCACCGGGAATTTCTGCAGCAATTTCCGGCATTTTGGGATTAACGTCAGCACCTACTACTTTTGCGCCTTCTTTTGCAAAAAGCTTTGCGGTTGCAAGTCCGAAACCGGAAGCTGCTCCGGTGATAACTGCTACTTTTCCATCAAGTCTTCCCATAGAATAAAGCCTCCAAATCAGTTGAAATTTGTTTTTTGTTGTGATAATATTATACAAAATTCAGCAAAGCTGTTAAATCATCAACAGTTTGCAAAACGTTGCGTTTTACAACACTTTGCCAAATAGTGTTCACTGATGTTTCAACCGGAGGTAAATTTTAATGACTTATGCAGAAAAAAGAACCCGGGCGCATTTTCAAAATGCTTTTATAAAAATGATAAAAGAAATCGGATATTCAAAAATAACAGTAAGAAAACTTGTTGAATACGCGGATTACAACCGAACTTCTTTTTACCGCTATTATAATAACCTTGATGAACTTTCTTCGGAAATAATCAATTATATTGTTGGAACTTTTTATGACAGCTTCGATAAAAACAGCAGCGATTATAAAAATGCGACATCACAAATTTATGCCAATATTTATGAAAATAGGGATTATTTTGATCTTCTTGCATTAGATGACACAATCCCTCAATTAAAAGAAGAGTTTATAATGTGCATCGAAAAAATCCTCGATGAAGGAATAATTGAAAGTGATGAACACGAAATATTGAATAACAAATATCTTTATTCTTTTTATGCGCATGGAACATTTGGTATCATTCAAACATGGATAAAAAGCGGATATACTCTTGATTACAAAATATTTTCAAAATATATTTATAAATCATTTACCCACTCAATTTATATAAATCCCAAAATTTCGGTTTTCACCGATAAAAATCTTTAATTTTAGGCCGATAAAAAAACTCTGCTGAATCACAGCAGAGTTTTTTTATCCCGAACATTTTAATAAAATATATCCACCAAGTGATGGTGTTCCGAAAATTCCTTTCTGAAACCGTTTTCCCATCCGAATGACATAAATCCCTCATCCACCATTCCCCTCTGGGAAGGCTTTTTTATGGGGACACCTCAGTGCACCGATAAAAAAGAAGCCCACCAAATGGTGAAGCTCTGAAAATTCTCTTGGTAACGATTAACGTTTGGAGAACTGGTCGCGCGGTTAAAAAACGCTCCGGTGGAGCGTTTTTCAGCGTCGACCCGCAGCGAACTATGTTCGCGAGGACACCTCAGTGCACCGATAAAAAAAGAAGCCCACCCAAAGGGTAGGCTTCGAAATATTCTGCAAAACGAAATTAACGTTTGGAGAACTGAGGTGCACGACGTGCTTTTTTGAGACCGTATTTTTTACGTTCTTTCATTCTGGGGTCACGAGTAAGG
>JAFYOZ010000115.1 GCA_017547705.1 Oscillospiraceae bacterium | reverse complement strand
TACCGCACAGTGGGAAGCAAACGAATACACCGTAAATCTTGATCCTAACGGCGGCGAAGTTGAACCTTCTGAAGTAGTTGTTGTTTACGATTCTGAAGTTGGCGAACTTCCTGTTCCTACCAGAACCGGTTATACCTTCACCGGCTGGTTCGATGCTCAGGGCAACGAAGTTACTGCAGAAACCGTTTACACTGTTGCAGACGATTCCACCTATACCGCAAACTGGGTAATCAACGAATACACTGTAACCTTCGACAAAAACGGCGGTAAATGCAAAGAAGCTTCCAGAACCGTTAAATACGGCAGCAAAGTTGGCGAACTTCCTGAAGCATGGTTCAACGGCCACGAATTCGCTGGCTGGTACGATAAAAACGGCAATAAAGTTGATGCAGACTATGTCATCACCGAAGATACCGTTCTTACCGCAAGATGGGTTGTTGTAATCCACGTTGGCGGTTCCACCAGCACCATCATCGGTAACATCACCGATGGCGAATCCAACCCGAACACCGGCGCAGAAGTTTCTGCTCCCGTTTCTGCTCTTGCAGCAATCGCTGTTATGGGCGGAGCAGTTGTTCTTCTTGGAAAAAGAAAATAATTGATTTTTCTCTGAAAAACAAATAAAAAGAAAAAGAAGAGTGGGGAAACCCACTCTTCTTTTTTTGCATATTTTTTGATTTTTAATAAAAAACATTTGTACTGCCGAAGAAAATGTACTATATTATATATATACTATTAATATAATAGGGAGGCGAAAGTATGGCAAGCGAAATAACGAACCATAAGTGTCCTGCTTGTACCGGACCTTTGCATTTTGTTGGAGCAAGCGGAATGCTTGAATGTGATTACTGCGGAAGCAAATTCAGCGTAGAGGAGATAGAAAAACTCTATTCTGAAAAAGAAGCAAAAGCAGCGGAAAATCATGAAATAAACCAGGCGAAAAAGGAAAAAGAAAAAGCCGAATTCGAAGCAATGGGAATGGAATGGAGTGAAGAAGAGGCTAAGGGAATGAAAACCTATAGCTGTCCTTCCTGCGGAGCAGAACTTATCTGTGATGCCACCACTGCCGCAACAAGCTGTCCCTATTGCGGAAACCCGACGGTTCTTCCGGGACAGTTTACCGGCGGACTTAAACCGGATCTTGTAATCCCGTTTAAGCTCAATAAGGAACAGGCGAAAGAAGCACTTAAGAATTACTATAAAGGAAAGATTTTTCTCCCCAATTCTTTTAAAGACCAGAACCATATCGAAGAGATCAAGGGTGTTTATGTTCCTTTTTGGCTTTGCGACTGTGAAATGGAAGGCAGCGCAATGTATAAAGGCGCAAACGTAAGAAGTTGGCGCGACGGAGATTATGACGTAACCGAAACAACATATTTTAACGTTATGCGCGAAGGTTCTCTTGGATTTGAGATGATTCCTGTTGATGCATCCACCAAGATGCCTGATGAACATATGGACGCTGTTGAACCTTTTGATTACAGCGAACTTAAACCTTTCTCCACAGCATATCTTCCGGGATTCCTTGCTGATAAATATGACGTAAGCCAGGAAGCAAGCATGGAAAGAATTGAAACCAGAGCAAAGAACAGCATCAAGACAGAAATGCGCAATACGGTAAGAGGATATTCCATGGTAACAACCGAAATGGAAAACTACAACTTTGAAAACAAAGGAGTAAAATATGCTCTTATGCCCGTCTGGATGCTGAGCACCAAATGGGAAGGCAAAAACTTCCTCTTTGCCATGAATGGCCAGACCGGAAAACTTATCGGCGATCTTCCGGTTGATAAAAAGAAATTCTGGGGACTTTTTGCTGCAATAGCAGCACCCCTTGCAATTGTATCCAGCCTCATCTGGATTCTTATATGAGAGGAGGCGGTTATGATGACTAAAAAGATAATTTCTATCGTTATTGCTGTTATTCTCGTGCTCGGAATCAGCACAGCCGCTTTTGCAAATACAAGCGGAAGATATGTTTTTGATGATGCGAGCATTCTCTCTTATCATGAAAACGCGGAATTTGAGGGAAGAGCAAATATACTTTATCAGACCTGGGGCTGTGAGGTATATATTATTACATTTGAATCTCTTATGGGATATGAAGCTTGGGAACTTAACGAACTGCTTTATTATGAATTGGTTTCTGAATACGGAGCAGGCGAGGACGTAATAATGCTTCTTCTTGCAATGGAAGAAAGGCAGTATGATATTCTTGCTCATGGATACGGAAACACCGTTTTCACCGATTACGGAAAAGACGTAATGGCGGAAAGATTTCTTGATAACTTTGCTGCTGATGATTGGTATGGCGGATTCTCTGACTACCTCGACACATGTGAAGAATTCCTTAAGATGGCCGCATACGGCGAACCTTTTGATATTGGCTCCGAAGGAGATTCCTTTGGTTCGAACGTTATCGGCGTTATCATTGCGGTGCTCGTTTCCTGCGTAATTGCGCTTCTTGTATGCCTTGCGTTCAGGGCACAGATGAAAACAGCAAGACTTGCAACAGAAGCCCATAAATATGCGAAAAATCTGGTGCTCAAAAACCAGTATGACAGATTCAGCCACAGAGATATTAAGAGAGTTTATAACCCTCCGCAAGAAAATAACAGCGGAAGCAGCGGCGGAACAACTGTTAACAGCGGCGGATTTTCTCATAAGAGCGGCGGATTTTAATACTGTTCGGATTTGAGCATGCTCATAAAAACGGAGGATAAAAATGGCTTTTGATTTTTCCTATCATTCTTTAACAAAGGTTGTTTTTGGAAGAGATTCCGAAAACAAGGTTGGAAAACTTATAAAAGAATTTGGCGGAAGCAGAGTTCTTATTCATTACGGCGGAAAAAGCGCAGTTTCCTCCGGACTTATTGACAGAATTAAAAACATCCTCGATTCGGAAGGGATTTATCATACTGAACTTGGTGGGGTTGTTCCGAATCCTCATCTTGGACTTGTTAGAGAGGGAACAGAGCTTTGTAAAAAAGAGGGGATAGATTTTATTCTTGCTGTTGGCGGCGGTTCTGTAATAGATTCCGCAAAGGCCATCGGATATTCCCTCGGAGAGCCGGATAAAGATGTTTGGGAGCTTTTTTTACATGAGAGAGCTCCGAAAGCATGCTTCCCAATCGGAACGGTTCTTACCATTTCTGCTGCCGGAAGCGAAACCAGCGCAAGCTGTGTTATCACAAACGAGGAAACGAAGGAAAAACGTTCCTGCAACAGCGACATGGCAAGACCGAAATTTGCTGTTATGAATCCGGTTCTTACAATGACCTTGCCGGATTATCAGACACAGTCCGGCTGTGCGGATATTATGATGCACACCATGGAAAGATATTTTACTAACGGCGGAAATATGGAGATAACCGACAGCATTGCCGAGGGACTTTTAAAAACCGTTATTAAAAACGCAAAAATCCTGCATACCGACCCGGAAAACTATGAAGCAAGGGCAGAGGTTATGTGGGCTGGAAGTCTTTCTCATAACGGACTTACGGGTCTTGGTACAAACGGCGGAGATTTTATGTCCCATAAGCTTGAACATGAAATGGGCGGAATGTTCGATGTTACCCATGGAGCAGGACTTGCGGCAATATGGGGTTCATGGGCAAGATATGTTTATAAAAACTGTCTTGATCGCTTTGTAAAATATGCTGTTCGGGTTATGGAGGTTGTTCCGGAAGAAAACGACGAGAAAACAGCTCTTAAAGGCATAGAAGCCATGGAGCAGTTTTATCGCAAAATCGGAATGCCAACTAATATGAGAGAACTTGGAATCGAGCCTACGGATGAAGAGATCGAGATTATGGCAAAAAGCTGTATCCGCGCCTGTGGAAAGCCTTCCGGCTCTGCTATGGTTCTTGATGAAAAAGATTTTATCGAAATTTATAAAAACGCAAGATAAAATGCAGGAGGCAAAAAAACGGTGCTTGATGAAAAGATAAAAAAGGATTTTCTTGCAATACTTGAAGAAGAACTGATTCCGGCGATGGGATGTACCGAACCCATTGCGCTGGCTTTTGCATCCGCAAAAGCAAAAGAGGTGCTTGGAGAAAAGCCGGAAAAAATCGTTGCAAAATGCAGCGGAAATATTATCAAAAATGTTCGCTGTGTTAGGATTCCGAATTCCGGTGGAATGACCGGAATTGAGGCGGCATGCGTTCTTGGCGCTCTTTGCGGAGATATTGAAAGAGGGATGGAAGTTCTTGAGGCTGTTACGGAAGAGGGCCTCGAAGAGGCTTTGGAGTTCCTTAAAGACGGGGGATGTTCTGTTGAATATCTTGAATCTCCCTTTCCTCTTCATTTTATCATCTGCCTTATAAGCGGAGAGAATTATTCCGAGGTTGAGGTTCGCCACGGACACACCAACATTGTTCGTATCACCAAAAACGGCGAGAACCTTTATATGGCGGATAACTTTGAAAAGGACAGTTTTACTGCGGACAGAAACGAGCTTAGCGTTGAAAACATCTTTGATTTTGCAAATGAAGTTGAACTTTCCGCGATTCTGCCTTTTGTTAAGAAACAGATTGAATACAATATGGCCATTGCCAAGGAAGGCATGAAAGGCAGCTACGGAGTTGGAATCGGAAAAGAGATGATGGAGCTTTATCCGGATTCTGTTTTTACCAAGGTAAAAGCTTTTGCCGCAGCGGCATCCGAGGCAAGAATGGACGGTTGCAGCATGCCGGTTATCATAACTTCCGGCAGCGGAAACCAGGGACTTGCTTCTTCCGTTCCGATTATTGTTTATGCAAGAGAAAAGGGTGTTCCGGAGGAAAAAATGTATCGCTCGATTATTTTTTCGAGTCTTATGACGATTTTTCAGAAGGAATATATCGGAAAGCTTTCTGCTTTTTGCGGAGCTGTTTCTGCTTCCTGTGCGGCAGGTGCGGCGATAACCTATATGGTTGGAGGAAGTATCCGACAGATTAAGGATACCATTGATAACACAATGGCGGATATCCCGGGAATAATCTGTGACGGAGCAAAATCCTCCTGCGCGGCAAAAATTGCTTCTGCGCTGGATGCTTCGATTTTTGCGCATGTTCTTGCCATGAAAGGTAAGGTTTATGGAGCAAACACCGGAATCCTTCGAAGCGACGCAGGAAAGACCATCCGAAGCGTCGGACATATCGGAAAAGTCGGAATGAAGCAGACGGATTCGGAAATTGTAAAACTGATGATCGAGAATTAATAAAAAGGTGTGCCGGAAGGCACACCTTTTTTATATGGTGAATTCGATTGTGACATGGTTTTCGTTGTTGTTTTCGTGGCCTTCATC
>JAFYOZ010000114.1 GCA_017547705.1 Oscillospiraceae bacterium | reverse complement strand
TTTTTCTTCCTTGGTCATATTCTTTCGAAGTTCTTTTGCGTTTTCCGTAAGCTTTGGATTATGCTTTCTTTCCAAAATGAATCCCTCCGTCATTGTCGCTTCGCTCCAATGCCACCTCCCTTTAGGCAAGGGAGGCTTTTTATTTCTTGGCTTTCCGCATTTTTTCAATATATGCGGCAAGTTCGGAACCGGAAAGTTCTGCGATTTCTTTATCGCTTTTTTTATCCTTAAGCCGAAGAATGGTTTTCGCTGCCTCAAGGGCATCTTCGGAAGAATACTGATGCTCCCTTGCAAGATGCGCAAGCCGCGCGATTATATTCTGCTGCTCAAGGGTGAAATCCTCTCCAAAAAGAGTAAGAGAAATTTCTGCCTTGGTGCTCAAGGTGCTCAAAAGCTTTTCATAGAAAAGCCGATAAAGCTCACAGGTGAAGTTTTCGGAAGAAAGCTCCGTGCTCAAGGTGCTCAAAACGTCCGGATTCCTCATAACGGAACCAAGAAGCCTTTCTTCCGCAGCAGCTGCCGCCGGATTTTTTAATTTTTCCGGAACAGCGCCGGCAAAAGTTGTTGAAGAAACGCTTTGGCCGCTGATGGCTCTTGCGTTTTCTGCTTTTGCCTTGCGTTTTATCTTGGATTGAATCTGGGAGAGGATTCCCTCTTTTGTTGTTCCGTAATCTCTTGCGAGCTTTGCGGCCCAGATTTCTCTCTCCAAAGGATTTCTCATTCCGGAAAGGAGGTTAACCGCTTCTTTTAATGCAAGGATTTTTCCTTCCGGAGAATCTGTATCGTATTTTGCGCTTATTTTTGAAAGTTCATACTCTGTTGAACCGGCGCTTTGCTCAATAAGCTTTTTAAACCTTGTTCCGCCGAATTTTTTGATGTATTCATCCGGGTCTTTTGCATCCGGAATGGTAAGAACCCTCGTGCGGATTCCAACCTCATCCAAAAGCGAAACAGCACGCTTTGTTGCTTTCTGTCCTGCTTCATCGGAATCGTATGCGAGAACCGCTTCTTCAACATAGGAAGAAGCAAGCCTGCATTGGTCGGAAGTCAGGGAAGTTCCAAGAGAAGCAACGGCTTCGGTAAAACCTGCCTGGTGCATGGCGATGACATCCATATATCCTTCGCAAAGGATAAGGTGGTCGAGCTTTTGTTTTTTTGCAAAGTTAAGAGCAAAAAGGTTCTTCGTTTTCTTAAAAACCGGAGTATCCGGGGAGTTATAATATTTTGGACCGTCGCCGCTCATTTTTCTTCCGCCGAATCCGATTACGTTTCCGCGCAAATCAATGATGGGGAACATGACCCTGTCACGAAAAACGTCGTAATATCTTCCGCTTTTGTTGCTTTTTCTGGAAAGCTGCGCAGCTTCCATATCCTCATAGCGATAGCCTTTTGATGCAAGAAGATCCGTAAGAGCGGTCCATTCGTTCGGGGCATAGCCAAGTCCGAAATGTTTTATGGTTTTTGGAAGAAGTCCGCGTCCAAGAAGATAATCAAGAGCGGCTTTTCCGTTTGGTTTGGTAAGTTCGGAGAAATAGAAACGGGCAGCTTCCCGGTTCATTTCAAGGATTTTTGTTTTAAGAATGGCGGTTTTATCTTCGGCCGCATCTTCCGGAACATTCATTCCGGCGCGCTGTGCAAGAAATTTAATCGCCTCAACATATTCAAGGTTCTCGATTCTTCGGATAAATCCGATAACGTCGCCGCCGGCACCGCAGCCGAAGCAATAGAAAGACTGGCTTTCCGGATAGACGGTGAAAGAACCGGTTTTTTCTGAATGGAACGGGCAAAGCCCTGTTGAAATTCTTCCGCGTTTTCGAAGCTGGACATAGCTCGAAATAACGGATTCGATATCGCAGTTCATTTTAAGTTCTTCAATAAAACTTTGCGGAATCATAGGCTCTGCCTCCTTTCTGAAAAGTTAAAAGCGGATAGTTTAAAGCTGAAAGTTTGGCGTTTTCAACTTTCAACTTTAAATTTTACACTTATTATTCTCTGCTCCAGCCTTTTGGAACAAAGAAATCGTTATAGAGTTTTATTGCATAACGGTCGCTCATACCGCTGATGTAATCACATACGGCGCGGTCGAGTCCGTCGCGCATGGCGATTGCCTGATATTCCGCAGGAAGAGCGTTTGCATTTTCCAAAAAGAACTCATAAAGCTCTTTAACAAGGGCTTCTGCTTTGCTTTCCTGGGATTTTGCAACGGGGTTTGTATATACGTTTGCAAACATAAATTCTTCAAGAAGCTTGCTTGCTCCTGCAACTTCCGGAGCCATGCATATATCGTCCTTCGAATTTTCGATAACGGAGGTTATCATTTTTGCAAGACGGGGAGTTGCTCCGTTTCCAAGAATGGCTTTTACTTCTGCCGGAACAGCTTCTTCGGTAAGAACTCCGGCGCGGACTGCATCCTCAAAATCGTGGTGAGCATACGCAAAATGGTCCGCAAGTTTAACGATTCTGCCCTCGGGGGTATAGGCTTCTGCCCCTTTTGTATGGCAGACGATTCCGTTTCTTACCTCATCGGTAAGGTTAAGACCATCTCCGTCGCGCTCAAGAATATCAACAACGCGAAGGCTCTGTTCATAATGGCGGAAGCCTTCCGGTGCAACTTCGTTAAGAGCTCTTTCGCCTGCATGGCCAAAAGGAGTGTGTCCAAGGTCATGACCGAGAGCGATTGCTTCCGTAAGGTTCTCATTAAGGCGAAGAGCAACAGCCATTGTTCTTGCAATCTGTGCAACTTCAAGAGTATGGGTAAGTCTTGTGCGGTAATGGTCGCCTTCCGGAGAAAGAAAAACCTGGGTTTTATGCATAAGGCGGCGGAATGCTTTACAGTGGATTATTCTGTCTCTGTCGCGCTGAAAATCCGTTCTGATGTCATCAGAAGCAAGGGGATGGATTCTTCCTCTGCTCTCTGCGGAAAGGGTTGCCATGGAAGAGAGAGTTTCTCTTTCGAGCTGTTCTGTCATTTCGCGTACTGTCATCTTTTTCCGCCTCCTTTAAACAGTTTTTTTTCTTCATATACTATATACGCCGAAAATTTTAAAAAACCTCTTTTTATATTAAATTAATTTAAAATTTAATA
>JAFYOZ010000113.1 GCA_017547705.1 Oscillospiraceae bacterium | reverse complement strand
TTTGCGGTATATCCGTTCCAGGTGGATTCTTCCGGGTTCCAGCCCTCTTCACCATAGAAATAATACATTTTATCGCTGGAAACGTTAAAGGAATAATAATCGGTGTCTGCGCTATAAACTTCCGGAGCACCGCCCATGAAATAATAGTTGTTTACTCCGCAGATATAAAAAGCTTTTTTACCGATTTTTTCAAGGGTTTCCGGAAGCTTCATCTCCATGGAATACGCTCCGCAGTCATAAAAAGCTTCATCTTTGATTTCGGTTACTTTGCTTCCGATGATAATGTCGCCATCAAAACCTCTGCAGTTTTTAAAGACTCCCTCTTCAATAACGGTTACACCTTCCGGAACAACAACATCTCCGGAAAGTCTTCTGCAGGAATAGAAAGCGTTTTTTCCAATAGAGGTAACGTTGCTTCCGATGGTAAGAGTTCCGTCAAGGCTGCTGCAGATTGCAAAAGCGCTCTCCCCGATTCTTGTAACGCTTTCGGGAATAACAAGATCTCCTGCCATATCACAGTCATAGAAAGCATAGTTTCCGATGTTTTCCATTCCCTCTTCAAGAACAAGCTTTGTTATAATATTGCGGTATTCATACCAAGGAGCTTCGCCGTAGTTATAATCAGCCATTTCGCCGGTTCCAAAAACGGTAAGAACGCCGTCTTTGCTGATATGCCATCCAAGGTTTTTACCCTGATATCCCTCTGTTCCACACCATCCGCCTGCATAGAAATGCTCATCTTCTTCAAGCTCATGGCAATACTGAGAAACCGGATATTCCGCCTTAAATTCCTCGGTATCATATTCCGCATTTCTTATATGGTCATCAAAATGGGTCTCGCAAAGGAGGCAGTATCTGTCGGAGTTTGTGCTTGCATCCCATGTGGAGTCGATATCATAATATTTATCGTCAAGACGAACAATATTCCACGCATGTTCGCCGCCATTACCTGTTCCGGCGATAATTCTTGTATCGATTCCAAGTTCAAGCATCAGCCTGTAAAAAAGGTTTGCATATCCCTGGCAAACGCAGGTTTTATTAACAAGCGCAGCGTATGCGGTATATTTAAGAGCGTATCCGTCATTTTCAAGATTAGCATAATCATATGTAACGTTATCGCGGATATAATTATGAACAGCTATTATCTTATCATACTGGCTTTTTCCCTCAAGATTAAGAGATGCAAGGAGGTTATCAATAGCCGTATCAAGCTCTTTTTCCTGAGCCTCTGTCGTATAATAAGAAACAAGCAGAGTGAGTTTATACTCATACATTTTTGTACTGCTGTTATATTTAATGTTCGCGCCTATCTGGGAACCGCCAAACTGCCATTTAATATAGTCGCCCTCTTTTGGATTTCCGCTATGAAGAAAAGCAGCTTCAAAAATTCCTGCGCCGATTTTACTGATATGTGCTCTTTGCTCCTCAGCTGTTCCGTTTGCAGGGAAATCCTTATCAGTAAAATTTACCGTAATTGTACTCATTCTGTTTTTAAGGCCATAGCGGATGGATTCTCCCGCTTCCTTATAGTTATCGTAATAACCGGTTGCAGAGTTGGTACTGTTTTCGGTATCAAATTCCTCTTCCGGAACAAAATCAACATTTATTTCGTCGATAACGTCCTCATAAACAGGGTTTATATATTCCGCATAAATATATCCAAAATCCTGAACTTTTCTGTTTTCAAGATTATCGGATACCGCAAAAGTAAGAACAGAAAAAGCAAAAAAAGCTGCTATTCCAAGGATAATTGCTGTAAATTTACTTGTAATTTTCATCAAATTTTCACCCTATTAAATACACACAAACCCGCCCTTATCAAGAGCAGGTTTGTGTTTTTTTATAATTTTATCCGCGTTTCTTTCCAAAATATGCTGCCGCACAGATTGCTGCAGAAACAACCGCTCCAATAACCGGAGCACCGGTGCTGGGGTTGATTTCGTCATCTGCTTTTCCAACGATTATAACATCGGGGTTACGATCCGGATTATAAGGAAGTTTAGCAATATTGCGTTCCTCATAATCTCCACAGACGCAGTATCTGCGTTCAAGGCCCTCTTTCTTGGAGGTTGCTTCTCTGATTACGACCCAATCGCCGTATTCATGCTCAAGAAGCTCTCCATAGGATTCATTACATACTTCGCAGATTGCTTTTTTAGCGCAGGTTGCTTCGCCGCCATGGCAATCTTCCTCGTCGTATCTGTTATCGCATCCGTTTTCGCATGCATGATAATGTTTTCCGTCTTTTCCGGTCCATTCGGAAGAAACTTTATGAGCATCGGAATCGGTTTTGATATCATCTTTAATAACTACAGAAGCGCCGTTTTTTGCTTTTGCCCAATCTTCTTCAAATTCAACGGTATATTCTGTATCACCTTTTTCGCTGCAGGTAGGTTCTTCTGCTACTTCGGAAGAAACTTTTCCTTCTGCGGTCTTTTTATGTTCCCCGTTAATTTCACAGGTCATGGTTGCAACACAGGTTTTTCCGTCGTCGCTCCAATTAAGAACAACCTCACCCCAACGGTGAGCATCCGGAGCAATTTCTCCATAGCTTTCGCCGCATCTTCCGCATTTTGCAGCATTTGTGCAGTTTGCGGGAACATATTTTTCGCCCTCATTGGTGTGTCCAAGTGCACCGACGTAGGTATCAACATAACTGTCGCTGCATTCGGAACAGATATGAGTGGTGAAGCCTTTTTCCCCACAGGTAGGATCGGTTACTTCTTCCTCATAATCGTGCTCGGAAACATTTTCTTTTCCGCAAACGTCGCAGTTATGGTTGCCGTCGTTTGCTTTATCGGAGCATTCTTCAAGAACATCGTTCTCGTCCTTACAGTAATCGCAGATATGGTCATCATCGTTTGCGCTGTCTTTATGCTCGCCCATATCGGATTTTCCGCATTCGTTGTCGCAGACATGGTCATTGTTCTCATCTTTGTGTCCGCGAGCACCGACAAAGTTTCCGTTATAGCTATATCCGCATTCGGAGCAGGTGTAGGTGGTGAAACCTTTGTCCTCACAGGTAGGATTGGTTACTTCTTCCTCATAATCGTGCTCGGAAACATTTTCTTTTCCGCAAACGTCGCAGTTATGGTTGCCGTCGTTTGCTTTATC
>JAFYOZ010000112.1 GCA_017547705.1 Oscillospiraceae bacterium | reverse complement strand
CGGCAGAATCTTTCCTCTTCGGAAAGGATAACTTTTTTGATGTAGTCTGCGTGCTCAGCGAGTTCGGGATATGCAACGCGGTTTTCTTCGATTACGGTATCAACTACTTTATAGATGAAAGGTTCGTTGATTCCCAGGAGTCTGCCGTGACGTGCAGCTCTTCTGAGGAGGCGTTTAAGAACATATCCGCGGCCTTCGTTTGCAGGCATAACGCCGTCGCTGATGATGAAGGTGGTGGAACGGACATGGTCGGTGATAACACGAAGAGAAACGTCTTTAACGGGGTCATCATGATATTTGATGCCGGCGATTTCGCCGATTTTTTTCATGATATTCTGAACGGTATCAACCTCGAAGAGGTTATCAACACCCTGCATTACGCAGGCAAGTCTTTCAAGACCCATACCGGTATCGATGTTCGGATGTTCCATTCTCTCATAGTTGCCTTCGCCGTCGGAGTCAAACTGGGAGAAAACAAGGTTCCAAACTTCGATGAAACGGTCGCAGTCACAGCCAACGGTGCAGTCTTCGTGACCACAGCCGTGCTCAACACCGCGGTCAAAATAGATTTCGGAGCAAGGTCCGCAAGGGCCGGAACCGATTTCCCAGAAGTTGTCCTCTTTTCCAAAACGGAAAATGCGGTCTTCGGAAAGTCCGATTACGTTATGCCAGATATCGTATGCCTCGTCGTCATCCTGATATACGGTAACATAAAGTTTTTCTTTGGGGAGTTTGATAACTTCGGTGAAGTATTCCCATGCCCACGGAATAACTTCTTTTTTGAAGTAGTTTCCGAAGGAGAAGTTACCGAGCATCTCGAAATAAGTTCCGTGACGGTCGTCTTTACCAACGTTATCGATGTCGGGAGTACGGATGCACTTCTGGCAGGTGGTAACTCTGTGGCAAGGGGGTTCTTCCTGTCCAAGGAACCATTTTTTCATCGGTGCCATACCGGAGTTGATAAGAAGAAGGCTCTTATCGTCCTTCGGAAGAAGCGGAAAGCTGGGGAGTCTTTTATGACCCTTGCTTTCAAAAAAGCTGAGGAAGCTTTCGCGGATGTCATTTACGCCCATCCATTCCATGTTATATCATTCCTTTCAATTAAATAACAAAATTGTTTGCCTCCCTTGTCTAAAGGGAGGGGGACCGTTGCCGTATGGCACGGTGGAGGGATTCACAGAAGATGAAGCTTATAAAAATAAAAAAAGCCTCCATCCCTGCCATAAAAATGACATTGGGACGAAGACATCTCCGTGGTACCACCCAAATTGCCGCAAAAAAATTGCAGCCGCTTGAAAATTCCTGTATCGGGGAACAACCGCCGAAATCTCTTTCGGAAGCTCCGGGGCGGCCCTCATAAAACCGTTTGCAAACCTTTCTTTCAGCAGATGAAAGGCTCTCTGTTAATTGCGCGTATTATGATTATTCCCATCAAAGCTCGTATAATTTATTTAATTATAACAGAATAATTATAACGGCATACGCTTTCTTTGTCAAGCAAAAAGCGCCGAAAGATTATTAAGAAAAACCGCTATATGAATCTTAGACAAATTTCAATATACCAAATTCTGGTAAGAACTGCAATTTGTTGAAAAATATAACAACAGCTCCGGTTTATCTTGACTTATTTTTATATTGTGGTAGAATATTATTTGATTGGTCCTGTTATGACAGAAAGGCGTCCCTATGAACAAAAGCGAAAAATCCATAGAAACCATGGCGGAAGAAATTCGCGGTGGAGATTATACTGATTTTAGAAAACTTTTGCATATTTGCGCCTATATCCCGAAAGAAACCCTCGATGAAGCATCAAAACAGGGTTATGAAAAAGAGGATCTGTATCAGGAAGCGGTAATCGCTTTTCTCCGTGCGCTGCATAGCTTTGATGAATGCCGCGGAGCAGGTTTTTATACCTATGCTTCAAGCTGTATAAAAAACCATCTTCTCTCTTTATTAAGAAGCGGAAGACGCCAAAAAAGTGCCGCTATGGTGGATTATGTTTCCATCGAAGAGGCAGAAATGATTCCGGACAGAGATCCGGAAACGGACTGGATAGAAAAAGAAGAACTTTATGATACGAAGATGAGGATTTTTTCTGTCCTTTCGGATTTTGAAAAAGACGTTCTTCGGTATTATCTTAACGGTTTTTCATATAAAGAAATTGGCGAAAAATTAAAAAAATCCGAAAAATCCGTCGGAAATGCGCTCTCTCGCGTTCGGAAGAAACTCCGTTCGGAACTTTAATATTTTTGGTATGTGGCCCTCTGGGCTGTATATACGAATGCTCCGTGGCAACTGGCAACGTATCTTTCAGGCGATTGTGGTAAACCAAGGGCAAATACATTTATTCAAAAAAGAAGAGGTAAAAACAATGTACGAAGACAAAACCTTAGTGTGCAAAGAATGCGGAAAAGAATTCACTTTCACCGCTGGCGAACAGGAATTTTATGCAGAACGCGGATTCGTAAATGAACCCCAGCGCTGCAAAGAATGCCGTGATGCACGCAAAACCAAAATCAAAACCCAGAAAGAAATGTACACCACCACCTGCGCTGCCTGCGGATGTGAAGCAAAAGTTCCTTTCAAACCCAGAGAAGATCGCCCTGTTTACTGCAGCGAATGCTTCGCAAAAATGAAAAACGAAGAATAATTCTGAAGTTTTCAGTTTTATAAAAAATCCCCGACCAATCGGTCGGGGATTTTTTTTGTGCATAAATCAGCCAACGTATTCAAGTTTTGAAAAATCGATTCCCTCGGTAAAAGCTCCTGCGCTGTATGCAAAAAGAACATGGTCATAATCCAGCGTCGAAATGCTGGAAAGCATGGACGAAGATACAAGATTTATATCCACAAAGGTTATTTTGGTATAGTTCGTTGCAAGAAAACCAAGCCAGCTTTTTGCGCTTTCATCGCCGAAAATAAGGATGGAACCAACGGTGGAATCTCCGGAACCTCTTGTTATTTCCGTAATGGGGGAATGTCTTCCAAGAATCATATCGAGCTTATTTTCAACTGCGTTTTCATCATAGATAAAAAGCGATTCGGAAGAGGTCGTTTTATCCTCATAAAAATGTTTTACAGTAAAATAGCATTTTTCTCCGGTATATTCATAAAGGGTTATGAAATCGGAAGAAGCGTATGGACGGAAAAATTCATCCGCAAGGCTTCCGTAAAAATCATGGGCGGTATATGCGGCAGAAAAAGAACTTATGGTGTTCTGCTTCAATGAAAGCCTGTTGCAAAGTTCGCCGTAAATATAATATCCGCCGAGGGAAGTCGGCATATTTTCCGTATGGTAATAGATATATTCGTTTTTGTGGTCAAGCATGGTCTGATAAACGTCCGTTGTACGGACATTTCCTTCAAAAGCGGAATACATCTGGTCGATCATTGCCCTTTGATTATAAATCTCTTCGGAAGCATAATCGTCGATTTCCTGCTGAAGAATTTCGCTGGCTGTGGGAACGAGCATGAAATATGGCTTTATCTGATATTTTTCCGCATAGCCTCCGATATAGCTTTTTGCTGCAGAAAAAGTTCTGGAGGTGGGCTCTTTAATATTGAGAAGAAGGCTTCCTTCGGAACCGATATAAACATCATCAAAATGCCTTACCCCGGAAAAATAATGTATCCTGCCCATAAGGTCGGAGATGGATTCCCGGAAAGGAAGATTTTCCGAAATCGCTTTTTCAAAATTTTCAACCGCATTTCCGTCGGAAGGATATTCCTCGGAGGATAAAATATTGACGAGCACGGAAATGCTTATGGAAAGCACCATGAGAATTATCATAAAGGATGCAAGTTTTTTCATTCCGGAAAGACCTCCTTTCAAAAAAATAATAAAATATCGGATAAATTAAAGAAGTTCCGCTGTAATAAAAATCAAAAGAACCGCACTTTCAAGAACAGCAAACGTTCCGTATGCAAAAGGAGATTTTTTGCTTATAAATCTTATAAACATGCTGAATGCGCTGATGAGGAAAAATGCGCCAAGAGTAAGAACAAGAATGTTCTGGGAAAGGATATAGGAAACCTGGGACGTCATAACAGGTGCATCGATTCCAAACATGGCGGTAAAAGAACGGATTATTGAAGAACTGCTGTCCGCAGAGAAAATCGTCATGGAGAACATAGTAACAGCAAAGGTATAAACCCTTGCAAAAATCCTTGGAATATTGAGAAGGATTTTTCTGAGGAAGAGTTCTTCGATGATGATAAATCCGGAGATATAAAGACCCCAGAAGATAAAATTCATCTCGATTCCGAACCATATTCCGCAAAGCATGCAGATAAGCATGGTGTTTACGATGAACTGGGGCTTGGAATTTTTATCGTTGCGAAGAACATCATAAACATAATGGCGGAAGAATGCGGTTACGGTCATATTAAATCTTTCAAGAAAGTCGGATACAGTAGGGCTTTGGAAAGGGAAATAGAAGTTCTTCGGAAGATCCATTCCAAAACATCTTCCAAGACCTCTTGCAATATCGCAAAATCCGGAAAGATCGAAGAAAATCATCATGGAAAAAACAATCATGTCTATCCATGCGCCCAAAACGGAAATTTCGGAGGCATTTGCTGCAACAAGATTTTCGTGAACTTTTGTAAGGGGAAGAGCAAGGATAACATATTTTGCAAGTCCGCGGATAAAAAGATAAAGTCCGCTTCCGGTTTCGGAAAGGGAGAAGTTTTCTCCGGCGGGTGTTTTTTCGATATGTCCTGCACGGATAAGAGGTCCGCGGGAAAGTTTTCCAAAAAAAGCGAGGAAAACAACAAAATCCGGGAAGGAACGTATGGGTTTTGTTTCGCCTTTATAGATATCAACAAAATATCCGATAGCGGTGAAGAAAATAACCATTGCGGCAAAAGGCGCAAAACCTTTAGAAAGCTGATTTCCGATGGAGAACCAGAAAATCAGAAAGATACCGACGATAAGAGAAAGAGTAAAAACGGTTTTTCTTGTTTTCGGTTTTTCCGGATTTCTTGCGATGATTTCAGAAAAGATAAAAAAGAGAATAATGCTTCCGCAAAAGATTAAAAAATCCTCCGGCTGAGAAAGCAATATAAATCCACCGGAAAGAAGAGCAAGAACAGTGCTTTTTGCTTTTTTCGGTGCAAAATTATAGAGAATCAGCGCCGCAGGAAGAAAGAAATATAAAAATGTAAGACTTGCAACACCCATTGCGGCGCCTCCTTTCAGTTATTTTTAATCTGTTCAACGGCGGATAAAAGTTCCGCCGGTTCCGTTATTATCGGAAGAATCTCCGCAAGGGAATTTGCGGAAAGAAGTTTTGGAAGATTATAATATTCACAGATTTTTCTTCGAAGTTCGGAAGAACCGCTTCCACCGGAAAGTCCGATTTCATAAAGAAAAGCCTTGGAAAAAGGCGGTTTCCTTTCGCCGTTTTCTTTTTCCGGGTCGATTCCTGCCTTGCGGAAGGCATCAAGAAGAACATCGGTTGTCATACCCTCAACCCCGATAAGGTTTTCTTTTCCGGGTTTTGCTTTTCGCTTTTCTTTTCCAAAAACGTTCGGGATATATACATTTGTTATGTTAGCTTTTGGAACTGCGGAAGAAAGATAGTGGCGGAGCCTGAATCCGGCGGAATCTGAATCCGTAAGGACTATGATTCCGTTTTTTTCTGCAATTCTTCGGATAAGCGCAAGCCTATCCTTATTGTTATAAATCTGAAAACCGCCAAGCTCGATTATGTTTGCATCAAAAAGCGGAGAAATCCGCATTTTATCATATTTTCCCTCGACGATGATGGTTTCTTTTATTTTAATACGGTTTTGTGAATTTTCCATGAATCCTCCGTTATTTTACGGAAAAAAGTTTTGCAACGGTTTCATCAAGGATTATATCCTCGTTTGCACCGGTGCTTTTTAAGCGCTGTTCCGCATCAAGAAGAATATCAAGACAGAGAAGAAGGGATTTTGATGAATATCTGCTCTGTGCATTAAGTGCTTTATCGATCAAAAACTGTCTTGGCTTCGGGTAACTTTTCGGCCAGTCTGCGGAAATATCGTTTTTTGTTTTTCCACAGGAGCGGGCTGCTTTTGCACGGAACATATCAATGTATGCGGAAGAAAGAATATTGATTATAAGCGAAGCGGATTCGCCCATTTCTTTAAGTTCCCCAAGAACAAAAAAAGCTCCGGTTCTGTCCCTTGCGGCAATTTTTGCGGAAAGATCGAAGACCTTTGCATCGGGAGTTGCACAGGTCATAAGGTCGATATCCTCTTTTGATATAATTCCCTGTCCCTTATATTCGGCAACTTTTCTTGCTTCGTTGATAAGAAGTGCGGAATCATTTCCGCAGCGTTCGATCATATAAGCACAAAGGTCGCGATGGATGCTGCAGTGATATTTTGAACAGGTTTTTTCAATAAGAGTACCAAGCTCCGCGGCTGTCGGAGTTTCGCATTTTATAACTCCGCCGCCGGATTTATCGATGATTTTCTTAAGGGATTCGATATAGTTTTTCTTTGCGGAGATTTTTGCCTTGCTGTCTTTTTTTGCCTCCGTATCAATTACTGCAAAGAAGAAAACAAGAACGGTGCTTCCTCCAAGGTCACAGACTTCGGTTATAAGCTGCTCATATTTTTTATATTCGTTTTCGCCCATGCTTCCAAAAGGGATGTCTTCACATACAACGCATCTTCTTCCGCCGCCAAAAGTTATTTCAAATGCGGCATCGGCAACGGTATCCGCAGAAACATTTCCGGAAAAACGGTGATTGTCAAAACCGGTTCCGCCTTCTGTGGTCATGGAAACGATTTTATTAAGGATGGCGCGTTTTCGCTGGTCATCAGCGCCGCCGATAAAATAGCAAGGGAGAGGAATGCCGATTTTTAAATGTCGGCGAACTTCTTCCATATCATTAAAAATCATCTGGAAAGCCATCCTTTCTTAATGTTATCGTTATAGCCAAAGAAAACCGCGGAATCCTTTTTTAATACCATTGTTTCATAAGCTCCGCTATAAAATCCTTCCATTTTCCGAAGAATCATATATTCACAGCGCAAAACGGTATAATCCGATGGGGAAACCCCATCAAGAACGATTATATCCGCCTTGCGGAACTTTGGCTCTATATCCATTATATCACATTCTTCAAAAATGTATAGAAGGGATATTTCTTTTCCGTCGATGCAAAAAACACCGTCGGAAATTATATCAACATAAAGGCCATCGCCGAAGAAAATTCTTCCTTCTTCAGCAAAAGATGCGTTTTCGCATCTTGAAACCGCGTCTTCGCTGGATAAATACGCAAAAGAAGCCTTTGAATTTTCCGCAAGAGTCGCTTCATAAAAACCGGAAAGCGCATCAAGACTTATAATTACGTCATACGATGAACCAAAATCAGCATTAAATTCATCCGAATCTCCAAGATTATGTAAAACGAGCACGGAATCCCCGTCTTTTGAACAGGAGATTGCCGTTCCGTGCTCAAGAGCAAAAACCTCTGCTCTTGCCGTTCCGGAAAAGAGAAGGAAATTTATCAGAACCCCACCCAAAAGAACGGAAAAAGAAACAGCAATGCTGTGTAAAACGTATTTTGAAGAGCAGGAAACAGCCGCCGGAACTATTATGAGCACGGCACTGCCGAATATCCAAAGAAGCACCCATGGGCTTTCTGCGCTGAACATAAAATCACCCTCAAAAGCAAAGAAATTCGCAATTTTATAAAGAAATCCATTAAGAATCATGCATATTGCCGCGGTTCCTCCGGAAAGAAAATTAATAACCGGGATAAATCCGAGCAAAACTGTTATAAAACCGAGCACGATAATCGGAGCAATGAGCACGGAAACAACGGTGTTTGCAAAAATTCCGGCAGGATAAATTTCTCCAAAAACCGCCGCAGAAACGGGAAGAACAGAAACGGAACCTATTAGGCTGACGGAAAACACATCAATAACATATTTTACAGCAGAATTAAGGGGCCGATTTTTAAAAGGTTTTTTCAAAAAACCGGAAAGGGAAGGATAAAAAGCGGAAATAGCTCCGCAGGAAACGGCGGACATAATAAATCCTGCATCGCAGGAAGCAAGCGGATCTATAATGAGCACCGCAACAATGGCGATTCCGAGGTTATCAAGGGTTTTTGAACCGTATAGGAAAAAACGAACAAGATAATACGTTATAAAAAGTCCTCCGGCTCTAATTACAGACATTCCGAAACCACAGATTGACATATATACGAGCACGATTAGAATCAGGACAGCTATCTCTGCCTTTTTGAGCACGCCTTCGATTCTTCGGTATAAAAACAGCGCTTCAAAAAGCTTCATTATAACTGCAATATGCATGCCGGAAACCGCAAGAATATGGCTCATTCCGCTTTGTCGGAATGTTCTTGTTATACCGTAATCAAGGTCACCTCTTGTGCCGATAAGAATCTGCTCCATAAAAGGCGCATGCCAGTCTATAAAATAGCTGTAAATGATTCCGGAAATCTTTTCGCGGATAAGATGAGCACCGTATCCTACGGAATTTCTCTCGTTTCCGATAACTTCAAGCGGGGATTTGCTGTAAGCATAGACGGAAATTTTTCTTGCCCGGTTTTTGAGCACCGAGAAAGTATCCTCATCGTTATAGGTTATAAAACTGACCTCACAGGAAATTTTATCATATGGATTTGCGGAATTTTCGTCCCAACCGGAGAGGATAAGTTTAATTTTTTGCGGCGCACCTTCAATTCCGACAGAGTCTGTTTTTATGGTGAACTGCGGATTTCCTCCTGTTGCAGAAACATCAACAACGGTTCCGGTTATGGTGGTGCTCATTCCGTCAAGATATTTTGCCGGATAGATATCGGAAATCACAGCGACGGAAACCGCAATAATTCCGGCAGAAACCGCAAGAAGAATTGCCGAATGATCCCGATAATTGATAGAGAAAAATCTTATGCAAACCGCAGAAAGAAGAATTATTGCGCCAAGAATAATCCCATGCAAAGGATTCATAAAGGAGGCAAAAAAGGCAGAAGCAAGCATCAGAAATCCAAAATATCCAAAGAAATATTTCATGCCAAAAGCCTCCTTTTTTCTTTTAATTATGCCAAAACGAAAGGAATATTGCAATAGCAAAAAAGTCTGCCATAAAAAAGCAGACTTTTGTGTTTTATAAATTTTCTCCGGTGGGATGAACAGCAATATCGTGAATCCATTTTCCGCTTTTAAGATGGAAGAAGCTGAAAATATTTTTAAGAAGTTCATCGGAACGGAGCATGATATAAACGAAAGGCGGAGCCCATCCAAGAACAAGACCGGTAAATGCACCAAGAGGGATAGCAACAGTCCAAAGGAAAAGAACGTCAACAAGCATTGCTGTTTTTGTATCGCCGCCGCCGCGGAAAATTCCGACAACATATTGCATGGACATGGATTGGAAAACGATTATCAGCGCATACGAAACGATAAGGTCGTATGCAAGAGCTTTTGTGGTATCGGAAACCTCATAGAAATTTATAACCGGGCCGCGAAGAACAATCAGCAAAGCGGCGGAAATAATTCCCATAACCGCGGAAAGAAGGACGATGGTTTTTGCCTTATTAAGAATAAGATTTTTGTCTTCGCCTTTTCCAACAGCGTTTCCGATTACAACGGAGGTTGCGTTGCCCATTCCGGAAACAACGACCCATACGCATTGCCAGATGATGTTGGCGATGCTGTTTGCGGCAACAAATTCTCTGCTGATATGTCCGATTATCATCGAAAGAACGGAAGTTCCGATGCTCCATACAGCCTCGTTAAGAACAACAGGTGCGCCGGTTTTTAAGAATGGGCCGATATAATTTTTAACCGGAACAAAAAGATCGCTTATATGATAATGAATGGTTTTTTCAAAGAAAACAAGATATACAAGAAGAATAATAAATTCAACACAGCGTGCAATGGCTGTTGCGATTGCTGCACCGCGGATTCCAAGTTCCGGAGCACCAAGATTACCGAAAATAAGCACCCAGTTGAGGAATACGTTTACAACAAGGGAGGAAAGATAGATTATTATGGAAATTTTAACGATATGTGCGGAACGGAGAACCGAAGCCATAGCGTTTGTGATGGAATAAAAAGGATATGCCCAGCCGATTATACGAAGATAACTTGCTCCGGCAGAAATAACCTCCGGATCGTCCGAATACCAGCTCATGACCGTTTCCGGAATGCATATTGCCATGGCGGAGGCCACAATGCTTATCACAACCGCAAGGCGGAGCATTATTGTGATTATTCTTTTTATGGAAAAGATGTCATTTTTGCCCCAATATTGTGAAGCAAAGACCATCGCCGCAGAAGTTACGCCAAAAGTGACTATCATAAGGATAAAGAAAAGCTGGTTAGCAAGGTTTGCACCGGAAAGGGCAACCTCACCAACTTTTCCAAGCATAAGCGAGTCTGCAAGGCTAACGGTAAAGGTTATGAAGTTTTGCGCCGCAATGGGCAAAGTTATGGAAAAAAGAACTTTATAAAAGTTTTTGTCTTTAACGATAAACGACATATTTCCTCCGAAAATATTATAAACTAACTTTATATTTTAAATGCTTTTTGCGATAATATCAAGAGGAAAATTTGCTTTATATTGCAAAGAGATGGTTTTAATGATATATTTTAGTCATAGAAAAAATCCAATTCGGCGGGGTGATAAAATGCTTCTCTATTCCATAATCATGTTTTTGGCGGCTCTGCCGATGCTTGGAATCAGTATCGCCATTTATCGCGGAAAAACAGATTTGATCCATGATTATCACCAAACAAAGGTCACCAATAAATCCGCTTATGGAAAAGCTTTTGGAAAAGCGATGCTCTTGGTTTCGTCGTCGATGTTTCTAAGCGGTATAATAAGCCTTTTCGGAGATTCGGAAAAGCTTGCGATGGTTTCCGTCGGGGTGCTGTTTATCGGTATTGTTATCGGAATCGTTGCTATTGTTGCGGTACAGATAAAATATAATAAAGGTGTTTTTTAATAAATAGAAAAGACGGACAAAGAAAATCTTCGTCCGTCTTTTCTGTTTGGTATGAGGAAATTTTGATAGGGATAGCAAGATTTTATGCGGCCTTTGCGCCATAAACAGCAGCAATGCGGCGTGCTTTTTCTCTTCTTTCGCGGCGTTTGATTGCCTCAATTGCTCTGGTGCAGTTGATGCTGCCCCAAATTCCGATGGATGCGGCAAGGAAAGAAATTCCGCCGTAAACAAAAATTTCTGCGTTGCTGATGTTTCCAAAATCGCTTGCTCCTGCAATTCCAAGAACGGCGATGATTCCGGCTGCTGCCATAACTTTAAAGATGAAGTTCAAAACATATGTTCTTTCCATTTTACTGCGTCCTTTCCTGATGTATATATGGGGTGTGTTCGATAAAATCGAACATCTGTTCTCTGTTTGTGACTTTATTATACCACCCATTTTTCAAAAATCAATAGGTTTTAACAAAAAAATCGAACAATCGTTCGAGATGGTGCAAAAATGTCCCAACGACGCAAATTTATTACCGATTGACAAAAATTTAACAGTATGATATAAATATATTTATAACCTATATAGAAAAGGAGAATGATAATATGGCAAAAATCATCGGAAGCCCCACCAGATACATTCAGGGAAGAGGAGAACTTGTTAACCTCGCAAAACATGCAGGCGCCATCGGCGAAACCATGTTCATCCTTGTTGACAAATTTGTAAAACCCCTCGTAATGCCCTCTATCGAATCCGGCATGGGCGATAAAAAATTCGAAGTTGTTGAATTCGGCGGCGAATGCTCCATGACTGAAATCAACCGCGTAATCGAAGTTCTTAAAGAAAAAGGCGGCGACGTTGTTGTTGGTATCGGCGGCGGCAAAACCCATGATACCGCAAAAGCAGTTGGCTATTACACCGGAAAACCCGTTGTAATCGTTCCCACCATCGCATCCACCGATGCTCCCTGCTCTGCACTTTCCGTAATTTATACTGACGAAGGCGTTTTTGAAAAATACCTCTTCCTTCCCAGCAACCCCAACATCGTTCTTGTTGATACCGACGTTGTATCCAAAGCTCCCGCAAGACTTCTTGCAGCAGGTATCGGCGATGCTCTTGCAACCTATTTTGAAGCAAGAGCTTGCGCACAGAGCCAGGCAAGCAACTGCGTTGGCGGAAAACCCACCAAAACCGCTCTTGCTCTTGCAAAACTCTGCTATGAAACCCTTCTTGAAGACGGCGTAGCAGCATATCTTGCAGTACAGAACAAAGTTTGCACCAAAGCTGTTGAAAACATCATCGAAGCAAACACCTACCTTTCCGGTATCGGTTTTGAATCCGGCGGTCTTGCTGCTGCTCATGCAGTTCACAACGGCCTTACCGCAATCGAAGCAACCCATAAATTCTATCACGGTGAAAAAGTTGCATTCGGCGTTCTTGTTCAGCTCGTTCTCGAAAACGCATCCAAAGAAGAGATTGAAGAAGTTGTAACCCTTTGCCAGGAAGTTGGCCTTCCCACCACTCTTGCTGATCTCGACGTTACCGAAATCAAACCCGAAGAAATCATGGAAGTTGCAAAAATCGTTTGCGCACCCGGCGATACCGTTGGCAACATGCCCTTCGAAGTTACTCCCGAAGACGTTTATGCAGCAATCCTTGCAGCAAACGAAATCGGCGAATACCTCAAATAATCACCGAATCCATAACAAAAAAGACCTTTCCGCCCGGAAAGGTCTTTTTTTATATCCTCCCTTGCCGAGCCGTAGGGAACGGTCTTGACCGTTCAGCAAAAGCCTTCCCCTTGAGGGGAAGGTGTCAGCCGCAGGCTGACGGATGAGGTGTTCCATAAGTTGATAGTTTAAAGTTGAAAGTTGATAACTGTAGGGGCGGTGGCTTGCTCTCACCGGAAACAAATCTCTGCTTGCTTTCAGAAAGAAGATAAAAATAAAGCCCCTCGAGTAGAGGGGCTTTATTTTTAAGAATCCGGAATGTATTCCTCAACAGCCACAATAGCATTACTATCAATTAAA
This sequence comes from Oscillospiraceae bacterium, assembly GCA_017547705.1. Classification (GTDB taxonomy): domain Bacteria; phylum Bacillota; class Clostridia; order Oscillospirales; family Ruminococcaceae; genus UMGS1668. Next base: position 6,525 of record JAFYOZ010000112.1, on the reverse strand, counting down.
TCGACATAGTAAATTGTGTACCACTGACCTTCAATAAAATCTTCAGGATATATTTCTCTTTTCGAAAATACATCCATATGGTAGGTCGGTTTTGGGCTTGATGATCCATCACAGAAAACATATGCGTATGTATATGGTAGCGGAGGAGATACCCCAGAATCACGATATTCTCTTACAAAATACCCTGTATAAGATTCAACTTTTGGGCTAACTATATCGACCAAAAAAAGTAACGATGAGATTACACCTACGCCCAAAATAATATAAGCATTACGAATACTCTTTTTTTCAGAATCATCATGCTTTTTTTTCCAAAAACTATTTAGAACTAATATAATGATGCCACCTAAAAAAATTATACCACATGGAGCAACCAATTTATACAAAATTCCACTATAATTATACATAAAAACCTCTTTTTTATTTTGCTCATGGTAACGGACTGAATTAATATTACCCTCATTATGCCTCCTTTCTCCGAATTTTTCAAGAGCAAATCGGTTCTTTTTTCGCTCCATTCCGAATATTATTTCCGAAAGGGGGCGGTGCGTTTTGTCAAGACTTCGGAATTTTGCGGTGAATGCCGGAATCCTTACGGCAACTTCTCTCTCCCTCGGAATAATCGGCGTTGCATATAACGCCTGGCTGACGCGGAACCTCGGTTCCGCCGGAACCGGACTTTTTTCGCTTATGATGGCGGTCTATCGCTTTGCAATAACTTTTGCTTCATCCGGTTCAGGTCTTGCCGCAACAAGGCTTGTTGCGGAAGAAAGCGCTGCAAAAAACGGCGCTGCGGCTTCTTCCGCCATGAAAAAAACTCTGATTTACAGCCTGATTTGCGGAGTTTTTTCCGGAATATTGCTTTGGCTTTTCAGCGATTTTGCGGCAGAAGCCATGGTCGGAGATATCCGCGCCGCAAAACCTTTCCGGATTCTTGCCTTTTCGCTTCCGTTTGTCGGCGTTTCTGCCGCTTTGGTCGGATATTTTACCGCGGTAACAAGAGTGGCTTCCTCCTCTGCTGCACAGATTTTTGAACAGCTTTCCCAAATGGCTTTCACCGTCTTTGTTTTTGCGCTGATGAAGCCTGATAACCTTGGTTTTGCCTGCATTCTTGTTGCGATAGGGAGCACCGTTTCAGAAGCACTGTCGTTTTTGTTTCATTTCATCCTCTATAAGCGCGATAGAAAACTGCATCCGTTTTTGGGAGGAAAACCTACCGGAGGAATCTGGAAAAGAGTTGCAGAAATCGCCCTTCCGGTTGGAGCATCTGCGGTTCTGCGTTCCGCATTGAGCACAGTAAAGCATCTTCTTGTTCCGGTTTCGCTGATGAAAAGCGGAATGACGAACGAATCTGCCCTTTCGGAATACGGAATAGTCGGCGGAATGGTTCTTCCGGTTCTGATGTTCCCATGTGCGTTTCTTCTTGGATTTTCAAACCTGCTCGTCCCGGAGGTAACAAGGTATAAAACCCTTGGGATGAACGATAAAATCCAAAAGATAATGGATTGGGTTTTTAGGATAACCCTTATGTTTTCAATCGCCGTTGCGGCGGCTTTAATCTGCTGGGCAGATGATTTTGCGTTTTTGCTTTATAATGAACCCGCCGCAGGAAATGCAATCCGTGCCCTTGCACCGATTGTTACGGTTATGTATCTGGATTCCGCTGTGGATGGTATTCTTAAAGGACTTGGAGAGCAGGTTGCGGTGGTTCGATATAACGTATATGATACTGCCATGTGCGTTTTGCTTGTATATACCCTTGTTCCGATTTTCGGAACAGCCGGTTATCTTATGACCATAGTTATAAGCGAGGTTTTTAATATGGCCCTTTCTGCATCAAGGCTTGTTTCCGTAACCGGGTTTAAAGTCAATATGATGCGTTGGGCGGTTGTTCCGATAGTTGCGGTAATTTTGAGCACGGTGCTTTCTTGCTCGGTGCTCAAAATTACTTTTGGCGGAGCAAATGGAGCATTTGGCCTTGTTTTTGCGGTGCTCGTGATGCTCACGGCGTATTTTATCCTTTTGCGGCTCACAAAATGCATCACAAAAGAGGATATTTTGCTTATAAAAGGTGTCCTGAAGAAATAATATGTATCCGCCGTTTGGCGGAATTATCAGCCTTTATATTTAAAGGATCTGCAGTCGGTGCATTCTGCTTTGGTCGGATTGGTTTCGTGGCTGCCGACTTCGATATGGTCAAGGCTGCAGCAGTTGCAGTCCTTGCAGTGATAAGCGCAGTTGTTAACATTACAACCGATGTGTCTGTTTGCATCCATAATAAAAAAACCTCCTTTTTCGTTTTGCTGTTATTTTTAACGAAAAGGAGGTTTTTATTCATAAAGACGTTCTATTTTTTAAAAAATCAACATAGAAATTTCATAAAAAAGAAGCGAGGAAGGGTAATTTTATGAAAGACACAAGCGTATATCGGGATATTGCCGCAAGAACCGGCGGAGATATATACATCGGAGTTGTTGGCCCGGTTCGGACGGGAAAAAGCACTTTTATCAAAAAATTTATGGAAACTCTCGTCCTTCCGAACATCGAAAACGATTACAGAAGGGAAAGGGCAACGGATGAACTTCCCCAGTCTGCCGCAGGAAAAACCATTATGACAACGGAACCGAAGTTTGTTCCGGAAGAGGCTGTTGAAATAAACCTCGACGGCGAAACAAGCCTTAGGGTAAGACTTATCGACTGCGTCGGATATATCGTTCCCTCTGCCATCGGATACTTTGAAAACAGCGCGCCGAGAATGGTTCAGACTCCTTGGTATGAGGAAGAGATTCCTTTTAATATGGCGGCGGAAATCGGAACGGATAAAGTTATCCGGGAACATTCCACCATTGGCCTTGTGGTGACTTCTGACGGCTCTTTAAGCGATATTCCGAGAGAGGAATACCGCGATGCGGAACAGCGTGTAATAAACGAGCTGCGGGGAATAGGAAAGCCTTTTGCAGTTCTTTATAACTGCCAGAATCCGGATTCCGCAGAAGCAAAAAATGCCGCCGCAGAGCTGGAAGCGGAATATTCCGCACCGGTAATTGCAGTAAACTGCATTAAAATGGGGGAGGAGGACATCAAAAAAGTGCTTACCGGCGTCCTCGGAACTTTCCCCATAAGAGAAATTGCCGTCGATATGCCAAAATGGCTCGTTGGGCTCGAAAAAGAACACTGGTTAAGAAAAGCAGTTATGGAACCGGTTGTTTCTGCGGCAAGGGGAGTGTCGAAGATATCCGAAGTAAAAGAGATTCTTCCGGCAATCGGAGAATGTGAATATGTAAAAGACGCCGCAGTAAAAAACATCAATCTTGGAACCGGAAGAGCGGAGCTTACTGTTATTCTCAATCCGGAGCTTTTTTACCGTATCCTCAGCGAAGAAACGGGGCTTGATATAAGCGGAGAAAGCGGACTTATGCCTTGCATGAGGGAACTTGCGGATATAAAGCGCAAATATGACAGAATAAGAGGTGCTCTTGATCAGGTCGAGGCGGTTGGATATGGAATCGTTATGCCGACTATCGATGAGCTTACCCTTGAAGAACCGGAAATCGTTCGTCAGGGCGGAAAATACGGAGTAAAGCTTCGCGCATCTGCCCCTTCAATCCATATGATGCGCGCAGATATCACAACAGAGGTTGCACCCATAGTCGGAAGCGAAAAACAAAGCGAAGACCTTGTTCGCTATCTTCTTGATGAATTTGAGGAAGACCCGACAAAAATCTGGGAATCCAATATTTTCGGAAAATCCCTCCATGAGCTTGTTAACGAGGGTCTGCATACAAAACTCAGCCGCATGCCACAGGATGCAAGGATTAAACTCCAGGAAACCATAAGCAGAATCATAAACGAGGGCTGCAGCGGACTTATCTGTCTTATTCTTTAAATATGCACAAAAAAACGGCGGGTCTTTCGACTCGCCGTGATTTCAGCTGTTAGAATTGCTCGGAAACTAACATCTTTTGCTCTTTTTTGCTCTGACTATATGATACCGGTCTTTTGTGATGAGTTTGTGATGAAGTGTTTTAACTTTGGTTACAATGTAAAACCAGTTTGGTTAAACTTTAACCGAAAATGTTTACATTTTCGAAAAATTATTAAAAAAGAGCAAAAAAATAACTCCGCAAGGTGAATTACCTGCGAAGTTCCTTTTTGATAAAAGCTCCAACTATAGCAAAAAGCCGCTTATGTAGCGGCTTGATGGAGCTGATAATCAGATTCGAACTGATGACCTCTTCCTTACCAAGGAAGTGCTCTGCCTACTGAGCTACATCAGCAAAAGTGGCGACCCGGAAGGGGCTCGAACCCTCGACCTCTAGCGTGACAGGCTAGCGTTCTAACCAGCTGAACTACCGGGCCACAATGACCTTGTGCGGTCAACGTTGATTATTATACACGACTATAGCGGAAATGTCAACACTTTTTTTGAAATATTTTAAAAAATTTTTAAAAAGTCAAAAAACGGCTTAAATAAGCCGTTTTTGCTATATGAATTATTCAAACATACCCATAGGATCGTATCCGACAGGAGGATTTTTTATTCTTCCGATGCAAACATCACCGGAAATTCCTGTAATCACAACTTCCTGAACGGTACAAAGAAGAGTTTTTACTGCCGGAATCATAACGGGGGTATAGTTCATGGTATATCCCTGCATCATGCCGTCTTTAATTTCGGATTCGATAAGAACGGATTCGGTTTTTCCAATCTGTTTTTCAAGGAATACCTTGCGGACTGCTTCCGCTCTTTCTGCCATTTTTGCGGCTCTTTCCGTTTTAACGGAGTTCGGAACCTGGTCGGGCATATCTGCGGCATCGGTTCCGGTTCTTTTGGAATAGGGGAAAACATGAACCTTTGCAAAACCGATTTCCTCGATAAAGCGGCAGCTTTCCTCAAAATCCTCATCGGTTTCACCCGGGAAGCCAACGATGATATCGGTTGTGATGCTTCCATCCGGGAAGAATTCGCGGATGTTTTTAACAACCTCGCGGTACATATCCGTATTATATCTTCTTCTCATGCGGTTAAGGGTTCTGTCACAGCCGCTCTGAAGAGAAAGGTGGAACTGGGGACAGAAGTTAGGAAGCTTTGCAAGACGCTCAACGTCCTCTCTGGTAAGAAGTTCCGGTTCAAGAGAACTGAGTCTTACCCTCGGCATAATATCGCAGGAAAGCTCCACAGCATTTATAAGGCGAAGTCCAAGATCTCTTCCATAGAAGGGAAGATTGATTCCCGCAAGGACAACCTCGTTGTAACCATGGGAAAGAAGGCTTTCAAGCTCTCTTTCAATATCTTTGAGAGGCTTGGAACGAACATGACCCCTTGCTTTTGGAATAATGCAATAAGAACAGCGGTTATCACATCCGTCCTGGATTTTAACAAAAGCTCTGGTGCGGTCAAGCATTCCGCTTGCCTGCATCGGTTCAAATTCCTCGAATTTTTCATGGGGAGTTATATGAACAACCCTTTTTCCGTCAAGAGCATCGAGAACCGCAGGAAGAATCTGGCTTCTGTCTGCGGAACCGGTTACAACGTTTGCTTCAAGAAGGGCAGATGCCTCGTTAGGAAAAGCCTGGGGATAACAACCGGTAAGAGCAATAACTGCGTTCGGATTTTTTCTTCGGAAGTGGCGGAGCATCTGGCGGGATTTTTTATCGCCGGTTCCGGTAACGGTGCAGGAGTTGATGATATAAACATCTGCGCCGCTTTCGGGATCGACTATTTCAAAGCCGGCTTTGCTGAAAGCCTGTTCCATAATCTGGGTTTCATACTGGTTAACCTTGCATCCAAGGGTAAAAAAAGCAGCTTTCATTCGGATCTCCTTTATAAAATATTATTCGTAACAATTTATTATACAATATGAAAAGAAGTTTTACAAGCGGTAAAAAAACCTGTATCAACCGCAGACTTCTTCTCTTTTAATCTATAAATTGCCAAACAATAGTATTTTTGGTATACTGTGAACAGGACAATAAACTTGAATTTTGATAAGGAGTGAAAATGTATGGATAAAGAAACAATCGGAACCGTGCTGTCTGTAGCGAAGCAATGGTGGTTAAAAGTGAACACAAAACCCATACGAACCGGTACCTTGGACGGCGCAACCTTTCCGCATATCATTAAAGTGCAGTATGTTGTGGACGGAAAAACCTACATTAAAAGAAAATGGATTGGCGCAGGTAAACCGGTTCCTGCTGTTGGAAGCAATCTGAAAGTTCTTTATTCTGCCGAAAAACCGAGCAAAGCAAAAATCCTCTATTAACCTATCCCAATACATCAAACAAAAAAAGAGGCTTTTTAAAGCCTCTTTTTTGATATGCGTTTTTAAACAAAAAAACGGCGGGTCTTTCGACTCGCCGTGATTTCAGCTGTTAGAATTGCTCGGAAACTAACATCTTTGCTCTTTTTTGCTCTGACTATATGATACCGGTCTTTTGTGATGAGTTTGTGATGAAGTGTTTTAACTTTGGTTACAATGTAAAACCAGTTTGGTTAAACTTTAACCGAAAATGTTTACATTTTCG
>JAFYOZ010000111.1 GCA_017547705.1 Oscillospiraceae bacterium | reverse complement strand
TGGTGACCCATACCGGATTCGAACCGATGTTAACGGCGTGAGAGGCCGCTGTCTTAACCACTTGACCAATGGGCCATTTGGTGCACCTTCAGGGACTCGAACCCGGGACCCACTGATTAAGAGTCAGTTGCTCTACCAACTGAGCTAAAGGTGCAGATCCTTAAATTCCACCACCCATCTAGCTGTCGTTAGGCCAGCTTTCGCTCTTTCCTAACTGACGCAGCTAAATGCAAGCAGCTTCCTATGCAATCTCCTTTTTCCTTCCGCCGTCTCGCCCCTGCATCTGACTACCTCGGCTCGCCCTTTTCCGCTTTCTTTCGTCCGCTTCTTTTAGGCTTTCCGGTCAGCGCTTTCGCGCTTTCCTTCTTCTTTCTTCCGCTCGACCTTCACTTTCTTTCGTCAGCTTTTGTCTCGCTTCCGGTTACTCAGCGTCCTGTTCTTCTTTTCAGCTTTCTTCCCGGTTCTCCTCACAGCGGCTCTCCGGTGCTCCTCGGTTTCTTTCGTCCCCTTGGCTTTTCCCCTTCCGTTACACCTGATTTCTCATGTGTTTCTTCCGGTTCTGCTTACTCAGCTTTCCTGTATTGTTTCCTTTCGTCCTTCCCTGCTTCGCTCCCGCAGCCGTTCGGCAGGTGCTCATCTCTCGCTCTCACTCAAGATGTTTCTCCATGGCTTCCGTTTTCTTTCGTCCACTTCCGCTTTAGGTTTTCAACTACTCAGCTTCTGCTTCTTCATTTCCTCTTATCCACTGTTTCTGCCTCACAGTTGGCTTCTTCAGTTTCTCAGATCCGCTTTCGCTTTTCTGTTCTTCCTCTTCCTTCCAGCCTAGTTTCCCGTGCCTTCTGTCCGATTCTGAGTACTTTGCTTTCTGTTTGTTTCATTTCGTCCTTCCCTGCTTCGCTCCCACAGCCGTTCCACAGGTGCTTCCCTTTCAGATTTCTCCTCCGGGATCGGTGCCTGACTTCCGCTTTCTTTCGTCCACTTCCGTTTTAGCGCCTCACTACTCAGCTACTGTTCTTCCTTTTCCACTCTCTTCCCGCTTTTGCCTCACAGGTGGCTATTTCGGTGCTTCTGTTCCGCTCTCGCTTCCCAGCTCTTTCCCCTTATTTCCGGCCTAGTTTCCCGTGCCTTCTTTCCGGTTCTGTGTACTTGGCTTTCTGTCAGTTTCCTTTCATCCTTCCCTGTTTCGCTCCCACAGCTGTTCCACAGGTGCTTGCTTAGCTCTGTTCCCCTTTCGGTTCCCTTTGCCTTAGCATTTCGCCCTTCTTTTCTGCTTTCTTTCGTCCGCTTCTTTCCCGGGTTCGATTACTCAGCTTCCGTTTCTTCTTTTCCCTTCTTCCCTTTCCTGCCTCACGGTGGCTTTCCAGGTGCTTATCTTTATCCGCATTCCCTTCCGCCTGTTTCCATGCTTCCGTTCCTGCTTTGGTACTCAGCCTTCCTGCAATTCTTTTCTCCGCTCCACTGTTTCGCATCACAGGTGCTACTTCAGTTGCCGGCCTCCTGTTTCCAGCTCGGCCGTTCCCCTTTGCTTTCGCTTCTTTGGTTTTCCCCGTTTTTTCCAACCCGGTTTCCCGTGTTTTCTTTCCCGGTTCTCGTACTCGGCTTTCTGTCAGTTTCCTTTCATCCTTCCCTGTTTCGCTCCCACAGCTGTTCCACAGGTGCTTACCTTATGCTTTCGCTTTCGGTATTTTCCCTTGCGATTGCTTTCTTTCGTCCGCTTTCGTTTAGGTTCTGACTACTCAGCTTTCCGCTCTTTCTTTTCCCTTCTTCCCGATCTTCCCTGACGGCGGTTCCTTCGGTGCATATTTCCTCTTCTGTCCGGCCTGTTGCCATGCCTTTCTTCCGATTCCGGTACTCAGCTTACTGCAAATTCTTTTCTCCGGTTACTGTTTCGCCTCACAGTGGCTTACTTCAGCACCTCAGCTTTTCGGCTGATTTCCCTTGGCTTACGCTTTAGGTTCTGGATACTCAGCTTTTGGAAACACATCATTTAGAGATGTATTTCATTCGCTTTGGACCCGGGGGTTCAGAAGCGAACTCGTCTATATTACCACACCATTTCTCTTTTGTCAACACTTTTTTAAAACTTTTTTCAAAATTTTTTAACTTTTTTTATTTTTTGAGCTTCCGGATTTTCACTCCGTCAATACTTTCAGATTCTTCCAAGGCGTTCCAATGTATTAACAATTATATCCCCACAATTTGTCGACACACTTTTTCACAAAAAAAGTGTAGTATCCACATTTTTCTTTTTAAAAAGTGTAGTAAAGGGTGTAGTTTTTATCGAAAGGAAAAACCGATGATTAAAAAGAACTTTTTGACACTTGGTTTTATTTTTTCAATTTTCATATTTTCATGCTGCGGAATAATCGGCGAAAAAACCGCAAGCATGTCCATAATTTATGTATCTCTATTATCTTGTTTCCTATTTCGGCGCAATGGTTGCAATTATCGTTTATGCAATTTTTTCTAAAAAAATTGAAAAAGCAACCCATGCAATTCTTATTGCCGGTTCGGTTTTTATAAACATCTGCATCTGGCTTTTTGAGCAGCTTGTTAAAATGGATTTCGAGCTTCTTTCTGTTTCTTATATTCTTACCGAACTTTTCCTTCTTGGAATTCATCTTCTTTTACAGGAAAAAGAGGAAGAACGAAAAGAAAAAGAAGCCGCTTTTATAAAGAACATGCTCGAAAAATCCGCAGAAGCCAAAAAATCCGCCTTCTATATTCCCAAACCCAAACCGGAAGAAAACGAGGACTTTTTGTTCTTTAATGAATGCCTTTCTTCCCTTACCGCAACAGAGCGAAAACTTCTTGAACTTCATCTTTCCGGCAAAAAGACAAAGGATATTATGGAGGAACTTTGCATAACCGAAAACACCGTTAAATTCCATAACAAGAACATTTATCGAAAATTCGGCGTTTCTTCCAAAAAAGAACTTATCGAACTTTGCCGCGAAAACGGAATTATGTCATAAAAAAGCACCTACCCACTAAATGTTGGATAGGTGCTTTTTTGGCTAAATTCACTTTATAAAGTACTCTCCGAGGACAACCTTGGTAAGTCATTGTTGTGAGAAATGGCAGTGAAGGGTCACAGTACTTTAAGGTACGGCAAATAACAAGAGTTATTCCTCGAATATTCAAAAAGTTTTTATGCTTCTTCAACCGCTTTTTTAATTTTATCAGCAGCAAAAGCCATAACAACAAGGTTGATTCCCTGCATAATTACGTTGAAAGCGATGATGTAACCAAGAGTGATCATGGTGATTACAGGATGCATAACAGCAAAGCAGCCTGCCATGATAGAAATAACGCCAACAATGATTGCAAGGATTCCCATGCCTTTGGATTCTTTCATGCCTTTGCATCCGGAAACGATTGCGGAAATTCCGTTTGCAATGATTACAATTCCTGCGATGTTAGCGAGAATAACATCGGTCATAACTCTGGAAACGGTGTTGAAAAGAATAATTCCGCCGCCGATGGCGATGATAATTCCGAGGATGCACTGCCAGATATCTTTCTTGCCTTTAAAAGCGCCAAAAATGGTTTCAATGCCGTTGATAAGGATAAGTGCACCAAGAATCCAGCCAAGACCAAGGAATACTCTGAGAGGCATTGCAAAGGCCATAATACCAAGAATTGCGGTAAGAATACCGGTAATAATAGTAAGAGTTTTCATAGCTTTTTCTCCTTTTTCTGTAAGCCGGAGCTGCTTTTCAGCAGCTCCGGCTTTGGTTTGATTTTTAAGGTAAAATTACTTCAGCACCGGTGTTCGGGTTCTGTTCATCGTCAGATTTTTCCGGAACATTCGGTTTGGTTTCGCTGCTGTTTCCAAAGACCTTAATGACTCTGTAATATGCAGCAAATCTTGCTTCTGTTTCTTCCTCGGTGTTGATGAAAATATTTTCATAATAATCTCCAACGCCAAGTCCATCTTTCGGAACAACGGTGATTTCAATACTTTCGCCCGGTTTAAGAACTATTCCGTCAATATCAGTAACATCAAAATATCTAGATTCAATTCCTTTAAGAGTTACTTCGCTGTTTCCGATGTTTTTAATGGTTACTGTCTGTTCTTTTGCATTTCTGAACCATCTGTAATCGGTTCCGAAATCAAGTTTTCCGGGTTCGGCAATAATATCACAATTGCGCTCAATAATGTTTACTTTTACCTTTTCGGTAACGGTATTTCCGTAGCTGTCGGTTACTCTTACTTCAAGATTCAAAGTTCCTGCTTCTTTGGTGTAAGAAGAACCGAAGAGTGCAGAAGATTTTCTGGAAACAACCTTTCCGGTTTCGGTATTTACCCATTCATAAGTATATTTTCCGCTGCCGCCGATGGCTTTTGCAGAAAGCTTAAAGTTTCCTCCAACAAATGCTGTTACTTCGTTTTCCGTATCAATATCAAGTTTTTCGGGCTCGGTATATCCAACTGCAGCAAGCGCATAGTTGGTACCGTTACCAACACCCGCTCCTACCATTTCAGCATAAACGCCGGGTTCAAGTCCCTCTTTAGGCTGAACGGTAAAGCTGATGCTTTCACCGGGCTGAAGAACAACTTTTTCGCCGCTTACGATTCTTTCAAAGAGCTCGCCACCGAAGATAAAGATGCTTTCGCCTTCGCCCTTGAATTCTTTAAGGCTGCCGAAATTTGTAAGTTCAACAGCTTCGTTTCCGTTAAAGTTGCTGATGATAAATTCAGCTGCTTTGCTTCTGTCGGTTCCGAATCTGTAATATTTGGGAGTTATTGTAATGCGGTTGTCGTTTTCTTTTTCGCCGGCATAAATGGTAAACGGAACTTTTACGGAGTTTCCTTTAGGTCCGGTTACAACAAGGATATAATGATAATATCCTTCTTCAGCAAACGGTCCGAATTTACATTTAAGTTCGGTGCTGATTACGTTGCCGCTGGTATCTTCCCAACTTACGGAATAGCCTGCAGGAACTGCCTTAGCTACAGGAACTGCTCTGAATCTGCTGTAGAGAACAGGGGTTTCTTCTTTTTCGGGAGCAGAATCTATGCCTGCTTCAAGCTCGATTTCTTCGCCGATTTCAACAACAATTCCGCCTTCGCCAACATCTTTTCCGTCTTCTTTTACGGTTACATCAAAGTCTTCATCGCCTTCAATGGTATAAAGAGCACTTATGAAATAATAGGAATCAAAGTTATCTGCATTATAGATAAGAATCTCTTCATCATAATTTCCTGCTTCAGCAAGGCTTTCGAGAGGCTGAATCGTATAAACAGCACTTGCGCCAGCTGCGATGGTTTCCGGGCCGGAAACGCTGTAATATACGGGCTCTTCCCAAATGATATTGATATCGCTCTGGCCGTTGTTGGTGATGGTTACATTGATTGCTTCCGGAATGGTGATTTCGTCTTCGAAAACCGTTCCGAAGTCTGCAACCCATTTATCACCGTAAAGTTCATTATGAACAGTCTCGCCTTCAGAAGCAGTCCATTTTGCATAAACTGTGGTATCATCAATGATTCCGCTGTTGAAGCTAAATCTTCTTTCGGTTCCGTTGTCGTTCCAATACCAACCGTTAAAAGTATATCCTTCTCTGGTGGGGTCTTCGGGAACAGGAATTGCCTCTCTGTAGGAAAGTCCTTCAACAACGCTGAGAACTTCGCCATCTTCATCTGCTTTAAGGGTAAGAGTAATAGTTCTGCCTTCACCAATGGTGACATTGTAATATTCAGAAGCAAAACTTACGTCATCAACAGCCTGGATTCTGATTTGCCATTCGCCCGGTGCAACCTCGATAGCATCGCCAGTAATAACCTGGTTGTAATAATCCCATGTTGCGTCTGCAGGATGCCATCTGTATTTAACGCCGGCAGTAAGACCGGAAATTTTTCCGTCGCCCTTGCCTTTAATAGTTTCGTCTTCTATGAAAAGGGTTTCTATAACAGGTCTTTCGGGAACAACAAGATGGACAACGTCACTTGCAAATTTCTGTTCGGAGTCGCTTCCTTTGCGGCAAGCATAAACATCCTGGCCAGGGATAAGATCAAGATATTCATAATTTCCAACAAAGATCATTTCGTCCTCGGAATATCCATAGACGGTATCGCTTCCAAGCATACGATAAGTGCGTTCACTGTAATAATCGATTGCCAAATTCGGAACGGTGCCTTTAGGTCCGACATAAACCTTTGTAATTTCACTTGCAAAGTCTTTATCGGTTGCGGCAACGCGGAAATACATATAATATGCCGTATCTCTCTTTTCGGGAGAAAGTTTTTCGCCACTGCCTCTTCCGCTGAATTCAAGTGCTTTTGCTTCTTCGGTAGAAAGTTCGGTATCAGAAACAGCAAATTCAACTTCTGTTCCGATAACTTCATTTGTGGTTCCACCAACATAGTCGATGGTTACTTCAACTTTTTCCGGGCGTTTTCCGACATTAACAACAGTTATGTCACTGGGGAGTCTTTCGCCATCCGACGGACGGTAGAAGTAATATGTGGTTTCGGGAACAAGGCTGAGTTTTTCGTTGGTACCGGTGGTAAACATTGCGTTTACATTGGTTCCATAATAAACATCGGTTCCAACAATATCCTTGGTTGTACCAGCGGAATAATCCATCTCGACAACCGGTGCCTCGACCTGTGCCGGTACATGAAGAGTAAAGCTTCCGCTTTCTCCGGTTTCATTCTTCCAGAAGATGAGGTCATATGCTTCGTTTCCGGAATTGAGTTTAGTAAGATCAAGTTTTTCGTTTTTGCCGGTTCCGATTTCGTTTCCGTAACTAAATCCGTAATAAACATTGCTCGGAATTGCCTCGTTGGTAGTACCGGAAACTTTATCTACGGTATATCCGTTAAGTTTATAAGTACCGTAAATCTTAAGGTCGCTCTTAACGTTGTTGCCATCCTTATCCCAAACAAGAGTGCAGCCTTCAACCTGAGCAACGTTCGGGAAGCTTACGTTTTCGCCGTATTTAACGGTCTGGGTGTTGATAGCTTTTCCGTTAAGATAGAAGGTTACTTTGTATTCCCTGTCAGTATAAATCGCATGAACAGAAAGGTTGCTTGTGATGTTGTTAAGAGGAGTATCCCATTTACCGGATTTTCCTTCAACTTCGGGAATATCGGGAACATTTTTAACTTTATCACCGTGCTCAACAGATCTTGTTGCATGGAATTCTCCGTCAACATAGAATACAACTCTATATTTGATAGGGGTGTATTCAACATTGATCTTTGTATCCTTGGTGATATTTCTTCCGTCGTGATCCCATTCGGAGGTATAACCCTCTTTGGTGGGAACTTCGGGAAGGTCAACATCTTCGCCGTGTTTTACAGTTACTTTCTTTACAAGTTTTATGCCGTCATAGAATTTTACGGTGTATTTCTTTGCGGTATAAACAGCATCGATAAACGTATCCGATGTGATGTTTTTACCGTCATGGTTCCATTCGCCGCCGTAACCTTCTCTTTCCGGAACATCCGGTTCTTCTGCGTCGCCGCCGTATGCGATTTTCTGTCTGGAGATAAGATCATCTCCTGCAAAATACAAAACATTGTATTTTATCGGAGTATATTTTGCCCTGATAATGATATCGGAGGTGATTCTTGTTGTATCTCCGTTCCATTCACCGGTATAACCTGCTTTTGCGGGAACTTCCGGAACAACTGCGCTTTGTCCGTGCTCAACCATCTGAACATCAACAGTAGTTCCGTTCGCATAGAACGTTACCTCATAAGTTTTTGCGGTATAAACAGCGGTGATAATGGTATCCGCAGTAATATTTTTGCCGTCGTGGTTCCATTTTCCGTTAAGGCCGACTTTTTCGGGAATACCCGGAAGAGTTACGCTTTCGCCGGTTTTGACTTCCTGGGTTGCAACAACAGCGTCATCGACCACAAATGTTACATTAAAGTACTGTTTTTCATAAATCGCGTTGATAACAGTATCTTCGGTGATGTTTTTGCCGTCATGGTCCCAGCTTCCGATATAACCTTCAACTTCGGGAGGAGTATCGGGAAGGCCGACGTCTTCGCCATGGACTATTTCAAGCTCATAGGTTTTTCCGTCATAGAGATTGATGGTAACTTTATGGGTAATTACGGTATATACCGGGCGAATTACAGTATCGCCTATAATATCGGTTCCGTCGTGGTCCCAAACTCCGGTATATCCATATTTTTCCGGAACAGCCGGAACGTTTTCGACGCTTCCGTTAAGACAAACCATTTCCTCATAAATTGTTTCGCCGAATTCATTAAGGTATGTTACTTTGATATTTTTAAGGTTCTTGAAAAGATCAATGCTGAAGTTTTCAAGGCCGTCTTTAAAATGCCAAAGCGGACGGACAGAATATTTATCACTGGTATTTCCTGTTTTTGGAGCCAAAGAATAGTAACTCATCAGCTTAGATGATCCCGGGTCAAAGAATCCAAGAGCTGCATGTTCCACACCGCTTGGATCTTTCATTGCAAAGGCCGCATAGAGCACTACAACATCAAGGAGTTCGCCTGTTTCTTCGTTGATATATGCATATACAGGAAGATCAACCTCATATTCAGAGGCATAATCATTTTGTGTCACATTATCATAATGTGTCCATGTAAATCTATTTTTATAATTTTCCTCATTCAGCCCTTCTTCTATAGAAACATACTGGCTGTACTTTTCAGTATATAGTGCAAGATCCTGAATTGTGCCGATATATCCAAGAGTGATTGTGTTGCCAAGCTTCTTTTCAAAAACAGTATCAGCATACCCAACAGATGATATATACTCATGATCCGGGTTATGCGATGCTACAAAGTTAGTGTAATACGAGTGGTTAAAGCCGATCTCTTTTGTTGCAGTTGCATAATCACCGTCAAAGAATTCGCGATATTCAACTTTCGTATAAAGCGCACCTTTTTCCGCCACAACTTTGTAATAAATAGGATATATTTCCGTATCTTCTATAACATTGGTATACAAGTTTTCAGATGCAAACCAAGTGCCTTCACATCCTTCTTTTTCAGGAACAGCCGGAACTACCTGAAGGTCCCCATAACGGAGAACTTCTTCCTGATAAATAATGTTTCCGTCAAGGTCTTTGAATGTTACAGTGTAAGAAGGCATTTGCTCAGTGAATGGCAAAGCGAAAAGATTCTGATCGCAGCTCAAATTCCATTCGCAACCACAGTTAAAATAATTTTTAGGTTCAAGCTCTACATCCGAAAGAACTGCAACATCGTCTCCGGTTGATAAGGCATACATATATTTTACACTCTCTGGCAGGTATTCACGGTTTAAAGTGTAAGCACCCCAAACAGAACTGAAGAAACCAATTGCGACAATCTGTCCGTTTTGGCTTATTGAATAAAGCTTAAGATTATCATAAACTTCTTCACCATAGTCTTTGACTATTTTGCTCTTGTATTCTTTTTCATAAAACTGTTTAACGCTTTCGTCAGGAAAATCTTTTAAGTATCCAAGATCGCCAAGAACAAATTCTTCGTTCTGATAGTCGCCCAATTTCAATTCATGATAACCATTATGTACATAACAGTGATAATCATTGACGTCTCGAATTTTTATTTCTATCTCTTCGCCGATTGTAGGATCGGACGAACTCTCCCAATAATTCAGTTCATTTTTATTGGAAGAGTTTTCAGAATATGCCATGCTGAAATAAACAGTTCTGATATCTTCGGAATATACTGCCTCAAAAATCGTATCCTCAGTTATCGTTACCGAATTAGCACTCAGCCAGCGACCGGAATATCCTTCTTTTTCAGGAACTTCGGGTTGTGTTATAACTGATCCATACGTTACATATTCCACCTTATAAAGTTCGCCATCGGCAATATACTGAACAGCACAATACTCTCTTGTTCCATCAATTTCGTATCTGTTCATGGCGTACACGTTGTAGAGTCTTCCATCGAACGCTTTAGTAGCATAAAATTCTCCACCGACTACATCAGGGTAATTAAGGTTTCCGTAATAATGGAGATCATTTTTGTATTCATCATATGCACGCCATCCGGAACGTACTCTTTCAATTCCATCTACCGAAAAACCATCGCCTGTAGTATAGTGCCATACAAAAGTCTTTACACCGTTTCTTCCTGCTACAGGATCTTTAACATAGTCAAGTTTATTGTTGTCTGTATAAACAAGATACTCACCGGTTTTGGCATTCTTTAAGGTATATGCGGTTTCGCAACAGCCATGTGCGCAGTTGGCGGTATTGACTATCCATACGTACTCTTCGGGAACATCAAGATCGTTTATCGCACCGGTTTCAGAATCATATTCACATCCCAAATCCGCTAAGCGTCCGGTTTCACCATTGAACGCTAAGTGCTGGTCATAGAATCGAATACTATTGCTTACATAAATTATGATTCTGTCGCCGTCCTCAAAGCTTTCTCCTTTGGATATGGGATAATAACTGCCTTTCGGTGCGTTTTCAGGTCTGTTTGCATCAAGTTCCTCTTTAGAAAGTGCTCCGTTTGCGGGTTTTTCGGGTTCAACGGGTTCTTCCGGAACAGAAGGTTCTTCCGGGTTCTGCCAGAAAGTGATTTTGCTTCCGTTTTCAGCAGCTACCCATTCGCCTTCTTCAGAAAGCGCAAGATAATAACTGTTTTCCTCATCTGAAAGCTTGAGGTAACTGTTTTCGTCTTGCATTTCAACTACCCAATCGTAGTAACTTGCTATGATTTCAGGTTCTTCTTCGGGTTCTTCCGGTTCGATAGGTTCTTCAGGGTTTTCACCGGGTTCTTCCGGATTTTCACCGGGTTCTTCGCCTTCCAAAGAAGTAAATGCAACGGGTTCGCCCTCTTCAATTCCGGGAATATCCTCGCCGCCGGGGTTAGTTTCTTCTTCATCAACAACAGTAGCGATTTTTGCGTTGCCGTTTTCATCAATAACAACTGCAAGAAGTTTTCCTGTGGTGGTGTTGATGAAAGAAATGCTTCCGTCTTCGTTTATGGATACTCTCCACTGAACCTTTTTGGAAGGAGCAGCAATTTCTCCGTTTTCGTCTTCTTCAACAACAAATCCTTCGTTGCTTGCATAAGAAAGAAGTGAATTTCCGCTTCGGATTGCAACGATAAGTTTGTCCTCGAGTTCTTTATCAAGAGGTTTATAGTTTTTGAATTTGTTCGGGTTATCAAGTTCTTCGCCGCTTGCAGAAATATAGATTGCGTCGATTCTTGTTTCTTCGGTGATTACAAAGCCGTCATATTCCCAGCTTCCGGTATATCCTTCTTTAGCCGGAACTTCGGGGAGTTCGGTAATAACTTTGCCTTTTGCAATAAGGATATCGGCAACTTTTACGTCCTCTGCATAGAAAGAAACGGTGACATATTCATCAAAGCCTTTTTTGATTGCTGCGGAATAATCTTTGTTTCCGATTACCATTGCAGCATAATATCCCTCAACTTCGGTTACATGAGAAATAGCAAAGAAGCTGCCTTCTTTTGCGGTGTCACCAATAAAAAGAAGTTTTGTATCGCCGTAATCCCCTCCTGCCTGTACAAGGATTGAACCGTATGCAACGTGGGTATTTCCGTTTCTGAAATCGTAAACAATTACGTCATCAGCTGAAACGCCATGAAGATTTGCAGCGATTTGGATTGTGGAATCAAGATAGGCAGTATAAATTTCGTCCTTGATTTCGGAATATTTTCCGAGTTTTTCAAGGTTCCATTTTCCGGAAACATTTCCAACAGTTCCATATTGGTCAACAACAGGGTCGGTTTTTCCCGATGCGCCGTATGCGCCAAGTTTGTTAATTCTGTCAATGTTCCATGCGTATTCAAAGAAAACGTTATCTGCGGTGGTATCAACAGAGAAATAAGGAAGTGCGCTTCCGTCATAGTTGATATTAACGATAGTATTCTCTTTGGTGTTGAGAGGAGCCATTGAAAGGACATAGTTGTTAGAAACATCATGATAAGGGCCGTCAAAAACCATGATGCCTTTTTCTGCATCATAAGCTCTTATGATACCGTAGCAAACAAATTCGCCGTCCCAGAAAAGTTTATAAATAGGAAGATTTTTTGCGGTTGGGGTATATTCTTCGTCAGCGACAAGAATATCTTCCCACAATTTGCGTATAACCGGTTCGTTCTTCGAATCTTTGAGGTCATCATAGGTGCCGAAATATTCAAGGGTGAATTCGCCGGTCATATCTGCCATGGGCGTACCGTTATGTCTCGGATTTGTGAGCTTTCCAAGGTTAACAGTACCTTTATCGGTAGTAAAGCCTCTCATAGTGCCGTTAAAGTAATATGCATAACTGAAAACGAGGCTTTCAAGGCCTTTGTTTGTGCCTTCTTCCGGAACATAAGAAGCTTCAAGGCTCATGGATTTTCCTTCAACGAAAACTTCTTTTCCAACAAGTTTTCCGTTAAGTTTCCAACCTTCGGCTTTATAACCTCTTACGGGCATGGGTTCCGGAAGTTTATATTCGCTGCCGATGGCGGCTTCGACTTTGGAAATTACCTTGCCATCGAAAACAAAGGTGATTTCGCACATATCAACGGCGGCTGCTTCTTTTCCTGCAAGTTTAAGGGCTTTTTCGCTGATGCTTTCGATTGTACCGTTAAAGCTTAAGCCGATGTTTTTTCCGTGTTCTCCATCACCGTTGATAAAATAATTGTGTCCGTATTCGCTGATAAGGAAAGCATAATCATCATGGTAGTTATAGCTGAGCCAGATTACATATTCCTCTTCATCCGGGTCTGCAATGGAGGTTTTTCTTACAACTATATTGTGAATCGGAACATCATTGGGGCTGATTTTATAATTGGCAGCAACTTCGTTTACAACTTTTTTAAGATTTTCGTATCTTGCTGCTGCATCGGAAGCGTTTCCATAAAGATCCTTTGCGGTAAGATCGCCGAAGATACCTTTGTATCCAATGTCGATTCCGTAATTTGCTCGGTCTTCCGAAAGATGTTCGGTGGACGGAGTGATGTTATAATAAACTCCGCTTTCCGGGAATCTGGGGCCATCAGTATAACTTCCGATAAACATGTATATGCCATTTTCCGGAAGTACGTCGATAGAATTAATATAATAAGTGGTTTCTCTGTCGTTTGTATAAGTTACGGTCCAATCACCGATTTCGGTTTTTTTCATATATGGCTCCGTATCGGGCCAGTCGATAGGGGTTATGTTATGGATAAGTCCATAAGCAGAATCGGTGGAACCGCAAACGATAGGTTTCATGCCTCCGGTAATTTCATTGTTCCAGAAAGCAAAAACACGTTTTCCGCCGTACTGTTTTGTGACGATAACGTCTTTGTTTTCGGTTACAAGTTTGCAGTCATAGTTCCAGTCGTACCATTCATAAGCTTTACTTGCCTCATAAGGAATGGTGGGGATGTACTGAACATCTTTTTCGTGCTCAACCTGTTCGCTGTAAATAAGAACCGGGTCTTCATCTGCATAAGGTTCGCCGGTTTCTTCGTTTACAAGAGGCTCATCCCTTCTGAGATTGACAATCCATGCAGGCATATAGAAGTTTACAGTATAAGGGCCGTTATCTTCTTTTTCTCCGCCGATTCTGCTGTAAACAGGATAGATAGTTCTATCGCTTGTGATACCTGTACCGTCGTTTGACCAAACACCTTCATATCCATTTTTTTCGGGAACCCCGGGAATTGAAGCTGCGGGTACGCTTTTTCCGTCCTGAACAAGAAATGTGCAGATAGGGCTGCCGCTTTCGGTAACATATTTTACAGTATGGGTTTTTCTTGTTGCATGGCCGGACATAATATCGATATCAAAAGTTATGTCAATGTCTTTATCTCTAAGATCGGTAGGATAATAGAGATAGATCTGAAGATCCATAAGGCTGTATGCAATGGCAACAGCA
Organism: Oscillospiraceae bacterium; assembly: GCA_017547705.1. Classification (GTDB taxonomy): domain Bacteria; phylum Bacillota; class Clostridia; order Oscillospirales; family Ruminococcaceae; genus UMGS1668. Next base: position 9,851 of record JAFYOZ010000111.1, on the reverse strand, counting down.
TTATATTCATAGTCATATCCCATAACAACACAGGGTCCTCTTGAAGCACCGCTGTCATAGCACATGATTTCATTGATGCTAAAGCTATAGGTTTCGCTGAGGTATTCGCAGAGTTTCTGGAACTGAATGCCAAAGGAATATCCTTCTCTGGAGTTAAGTTCGCCATAAGTTCCGAGTTCTTTAAGCTGCATTTTATGGTTATCCCACAAACCTGCAATAACCCTTACATCCGTATAGGTGTGTCCAACAACAAGATTTTCAACGTCAGTGGGCACAATTTCACTTTTTACTGCTTGCTGGTTATAGTCGTTTCTGATGAACGGCTGGCCGCCAAGATAATAATCTTCAGGACGTTCCGGAGCATAAACTTCGCCGCCGGTATAGTCCGCAAAGATTTCGGTATCGCTTTCGATGAACTCTCCGGTATGATTCCATTGACCGGTAACACCGTTCTTAACGGGAGCAGAAGGATTAATTGCGTTTTTACCGCTTCTTACCTCCTGGTCGCTGAGGAAGGTTCCGTCATCGTCACGATAGGTTACGGTATGATAAATCTCTTTGGTACCAAGACCGTGGTCAGTATAATACTCAACGTCGATTTCTATATAACCGGATGTGTTGGTAAAATTATAAAGAACCGGAGAACCGCTTTCAGAAGAAACGGCATAGAAAATTACACCGTCCATGGGGTCATAAGCAACGACTGCACCGTAAAGCGGATCAAATCCATCGCCTCTGTCAACTCTGTAGATGATGACTTCGTTTATTTCAACATCGAAATATTCATTGGAAATGTCTCTTGCTACCTTCAATACAGAAGACATATATTCTTCGGAGTTTTTATACTCATAGAAGCTTCCGATATAATTGAAGGTATAGATGCTTGCTTTGCCGGTAGGCCAAGCCTCGATCTGGCAGCCTTCTTTAAAGCTGTTACCCGAAAATTCCATGTTTGCACGTTCGATGTACTGATACTCTCTTACCGTATCCATCGTCGGGTAAAAATAGTTTACGTCTTTCTTTTTGGCAGCATAAGCCGTCAGGCTTGTGAACGGGAACATTCCCGCCGCCATAAGAATTGCAAGAAAAAGTGATAGTGCTCTTTTGAACATCTTCTCATTTCCTTTCTTTAATAAATTTGACAAAACTTTTGATATGGTTTTTCGTATTAAAAATACTTCCACCAATACATTTTTTATTGTATCAAAAATATTTTGTTTTTGTTTCTTTTGGCGCAGATTGCAGTTTTTTGGCGCAGATTGTAAAAAAGGCCTTTCGGAAAATTCCGAAAGGCCTTTTAATTTGTATTATAGATTTAATAGCTCGTGTAATTTTTAACCGTGCTCGTTTTTGAGCACCAAGTTTTTCTCCATGCTCAAAACCCGTTTTTCTGCTTTTCAGCGGCTTATATTAAGGCTTATTTTTGCGGAGAAAACGCCGTTTTCCGCACAAAAATCATACATCCCGTCATATTTTTTTGCAGTTTCAATAACTGAACTTATTCCTATTCCAAAGCAAGTTTCATCAAAAGCAAGGTTCCCTTTGCATGGATTTTCCATTTTTATCAAAAGGCGCTTTGCGTTTTCTTTAATGCTTATTTCTATTTCCTTGTTTTTGTTTTTAAGCTTTGCGGAAGCATTTATTGCGTTTTCAAAAAGATTTGCAATAACGATAACCAAATCCTGCGGAAGAATTTCAATATCGCGGCTTACGTTTGCAGAAATTTTTACAGAAACACCTTTTTCCTTCGCTTTTCTTTCATAAACTGTCAAAACGGTGTTCGCTGTCATATTGTCACAATAGCGAATTTCTCCCCAAACCTTATTTTCACTCTCAACAAGGTTTTTAAGGTATTCCCTGACGCTTTCGATATCGTTGTTATTCGCAAATTCAAGCATAACAAGTTCATGGTGTCGGCGGTCATGTCTTGCACGGCTGTCTGCCAAAAGCTGAATATTTTCCGCCTCGATCTGCGTTAAAAGGAGCTTATTTTGGGTCTCAACTTCCCTCTTCATTGCAGCTTCAGAAAGGCTGTTTATGCTCGAAAAAATAACCGGATATACCGAAAAAATTGAAATACTTATGAATACAAATGTAATAAACGAAGGGGCATTAAAACTCGTAAGCCTTTCCGGAAATATCGAAGAAAGTATTACGGTAATGAAAAACACGATATTAACAAAAATAAGTGGCTTCCAACCCGTTGTTATGTTTTTTGATGCAGAGCGGCAAAGGGCACATACATAGTATAAAAAATAGCTTACCGTTATAAAAAGCATGGTCGCATGAATAAGAACCATGAATGCCCAGTGCATTTCAGTAAAAGTACCCTTAAGCATTGTAACAATCGTCATTGTAATACAAAAGAAAATCGAATATGTGAGCATCACAAACACTCTTTGGGCAATTTTTCCTTTTGTTGTTGCAAAAAAGATTACGTATTGGCCGATGAGAGAAAGAATAAATCCAACAATAAACTGCAAAAACCAATTTGTAAGAATAAATTCTGTAATGAACAAAAGCCCGGTTTGAAGAACAATCCAAATCCCCCAAATGATATAGGTTTTCTTTTTGCTGTATTTAAGGGTGGAAGAATAGATTCCCGCTGCGGCATGGGTAATAAGAAGGAATATAAATTCCAAAATCGTTCCTGCCATAGCCGATTAATCCCCCTCTCCTTCGCACTGAAAATCCCAAAAAGCCTTTTTAAGTTCAACGTGTTTGCCTCTTGGAATCGGGATGCTTATGTTGTTATAAAGATGCACCTCGGAAGTGGAAACGTTTTTTATGTTACGAAGATTGATTATATATGCGCTTCCGACTCGAACAAAACCGCCGTTTCTGATAAGCACCGCAAAAAGTTCCGCAACGGTCATCCTGACCTTTATCTTATCGCCGTTATCAACGGTTATGTGCTGATAATGGTCGTGCGCTTCGGAATACAGTATATTGCTGGCGTTGATGCTTTCAAGTCCCTTTTCGGTTTTAAATTTTATAAGGCGTTCACCCAATTTTTCTGCCTGAAGAATTGCTGCATCCATGGCCTCAAAAAACTTTTGGGGATTAACGGGTTTTATAAGATAGCGAAGAGTTCCTGTTTCAAAACTTTCCGGTGCGTGCTCAACTGATGTTGTAAGAAAAACTATTGGACTTTCGATTCCCCTTTTTCGGATGTATTTTGCAAGTTCTGTTCCAATTCCGTCGCCGATATAGACGTCCAGAATAAAAATATCGAAAGCTTTTTCGTCTTCCAACGCATTTTCAAGAGATTTTACAGAATCGAAACGAAAAACTTCAAAATTATGAGCATTTTTCTTTTCAGCATATTCATCTATGTATTGCGACACCTCATCAAGTATTTTTTGTTCGTCATCGCAAAGTGCAATTTTAATCATCCGTTTCGCCTTCTTTCCGTCTTTTGATTTTATTTTATTATATATCTGCTTACGGATTAAATCAATCAGTTATTTCATATATCTATGAGCATGCCATAAAAAACACCCGTGCTCATTTTGAGCACGGGTGCTAAAAATCGCGTCTTATTCGTAACTAATATAGCAGGATTTTAATATTTTTCACATAACCAAAAATATATTCTTTTTGGTACATATATCCACCCCCCTCAATATTTTCTTCAGAATAGCACAAACTTTTAAAAATAAAGATATCTTAAAAATTTTATATTTTTTCTTTTTTGACCGTTCTTTCAGTGCAGAGGTTACTCATTCCCGAAAAATCATAAAAAATAAGCACAGCTGTAAAAATTACAACTGTGCTTTGCTAAGTCCGTGTTGTGAGAATCAGTGGTGAAGGGTCACTGTACTTCGGGTGCTTCAACGTACCAAAACCATATTATATTCATTTATTCTTAAATCCCACCCCTTTTCCCACCCTTTTTTTACAACAAATATAAAATCCCACACTTTTTCTCTCCTTATGTGTGGGGAAAAAGAAAAATATATCTTTATAATAAGAATTAATAAAACTCTTAAAAAGGAGAGAGAAAAAAGATGAAAAAATTAATCAGCATTATCCTTTGCCTTGCAATGGTATTTGCAATGTCCGCAACCGTTTTTGGTGCAGTCTCCGGTGCATACTTCACAGTTATGAAAACCGATGAAGCCGGTAATCCTCTTGAAGGCGCAGAATTTGCCCTCATTCCTTCTACCACCTCTGAACCCGCATATGTTGCAACCTCCAACGAAGAAGGCGTTGTAGTTTTTGCTGGCATTATGGATGGCATGTACACCCTTAAAGAAACCGCTGCACCCGCAGGCTATATCAAATCCGACGTTGAATACAGCCTTACCATAAGAAACGGCCTTGTCATCGTTGGCATTGAAACCGATGACAGCGGAAATACACAGGAAATTTTTTACGATGACCAGAACCCTTATGTTATCGTAAACGAAAAAGAAGATGATGTAATCGATTTTATCACCATCTATATCCCGATCACCAAAATCGTTGAACAGACCGGAATGAAAGCTCCCGGTGCAGAAACCTTTGCATTCGAAATTTACGATTTCCGCTATAACGGCGAAGTAAAAATTGTTTCCAATACTGTTGAAACCAACGGTGCAGGAACTTATAATGAAAACCTTCTTATCGAAGTCGAAACCGAAGACATCATTTACGAAGGCTTCCTTATCAGAGAAATTAAAGAAACCAAAGACGGCTGGACTTATTCCGATGCTGTTTATGAAGCAATGCCCATTTTTGATGATAACGGCGATTGGACCGGCGAATTTGAATTCACCATTGAAGAAAACGGCGACCCCGTAACCTATGACAAAGCAACCTTTGTTAACAGCTATAAAAAATCCGTATATGCTCCTGCAAACCCTGCCCCCAAGGAAGAAATCAGAATCGATACCGAGGAAAACCCCAACACCGGTGCTCCTGTTTTTGCAATTCCCGCAGTTCTTGCAGTAATGGCCGGTGCCGCTGTTGTTGGCAAAAGAAAATAATCTTTAATATTCAAAATAAAGCCGCCGAAGATTTCTTCGGTGGCTTTTTATATTAAACCCGGAGGTGATATTATGGGACTTTTTGATAATTTAAAAAACCAGGCCATGAATGCCCTTAAAACAAACGGAAACAAAATTGCAAAAGAAATGGAAAACGGAATTAAAAACACCGTTCAAAACGCTTCAAACAAATCTGAAACCATTGTTTTTGATGCAATTCCAACCGGATTTGAAGATTTTGTTTCTCTTCCGGAATGCTCGATGGATACTCCTTTTAAGACCGCTGCATTGACCGTTCTTGCCCTTTGTTTTTATCCAAAAGACAGCGAGCTTTCTTTTAAGATGCTTGATTATTTGCGTGGTCCAAGACCTTTGAGCGGTTTTGATAAAAGTTTTATCAAGGATCGCTTTATGGACGGAAAAGACTATGTTCCCCGTTCATATTTTTCCGGCGCAACTCCGGAAAACGATTATACCCCCGCGGTTCCATATAAAATTACCGTAAGCGAAAATCCTTATAGCTACACAAACGAAGGCTATGCAAAACTTTTAATCCGTTCCGGCGGTGCAGACAGCCAAAGGGAGGTTTTGCTCCGCAAAGCAAAGGACGGAAAATGGTATCTTTGGGAACAGTATCTTCTTTCGGATATCCGCCAGCCCGAAAGTGCAAACCCTTGGGCATAAAATTAAGGTAAATAAAATGAAGATTGTTATAATTATATTTCTGATCGTTTCTTTGCTCATCGGTTCGCTTTTTCTATATCTTGAATATATAAGAAAAAGCGGAACTGAGCACGCAGAATCAAAATAAACAAAAAATGAGCACGGCGTTTTTTCGCCGTGCTCATTTTCATAAAGAAAGGTAAAAAGAAGAAAAACGCTTAATCTTTAATTCCGTCCCAAGCGGTTACGTTCCAGGTTTCCGTTCCGTCGGGTTTAACTTCAAAGGTTATGGTAACGTAATTTTCGTCGTCAAAAAACCATCTGTAGCGGCGGAAAGGTTTATCAAACGCTTCATATTCATCAACAAATTTTCCGTGAACACCAAACTGCTGGGCGACTTCGTCATAGGTGGAATCATAATCTCTTTCGGTTTTACACCATTCAAGACCTTTTTTAAGGGTATCGTAATCAATAACCATTCCGTCGGCGCCTTCTTTTTCCCCAAGTTCAACTGCGGCTGTTCCGGTGGAATTTCCTCCGTTCAAAAGAAGTTCTGCCGGAGGATAATGATTTTCGGTATATCCCATCATCTGTGCAAGGTCTTCAAAAGACATTCCTCTTACATAATCAAGATCCCCTTGGCTGAAACCCGGGTCTTCATTTGTCCAGTTTTCGTCGCCGATTTTTCTGAGGTTTACCAAAATATTAAATTCGCCGTTTTCATAAGAAAAAGGAAATTCCATGCTCAAAGTTCCACCGTTTATCGTAGCTTCAACTCCGTCATAAGAACCGTTGTTATATGTTCCGTTAAGAACCACCGTTTCGCTTTCATAATCAATCTCATAATAAGCGGAAGTTACATATATGTCTTCAAGATTGAATCCAATAAAAGGAAAAAGCTCTCCGTTTTCATCAATTACAATTCTTGCACAAGCTCCGGTAAGAACCCCTTCAAGCTGAGCATAATCTCCGGTGCAGCCATGGAATTTTAAAAGTCCGTTCCAATCGCCAAGGTATTTTTGATAAATTTCTTCATCGGAAATTTCCTCTTCCTCTTCAATCACCCCTGCCGGTTCATCAACAATTACATCTTCCGGTTCTGAATTTCCGCAGCCTGCAAAAGCCAGAACCGTTATCAAAATCGCCGCAAGAAACAGAAAACTTCTTTTCATAAGAAAAGCCCCCTTTTTCAATTTGTTTTGTCGGTTGCCTGACGGCAAAAAATATGTTATAATTATAAAAAATGGGCGGTTCTCTGTTTTCATTGGCGTGTTTTCAGAGAACTTTATGCCAAAATCGGAATAAAAAGGGTACCCCTGTTCAGCAGACAGGCAAGGAATATACCCTTCTTCGATAACCTTGCATTTAAATTATAATAAAAACATAACAAAAAATCCCCACCGACTGTTTTTAAAAGTGTGGGGAAAGTGCGCTTTTTTCAAAAAGTGTGGGAAAAAAGTGTGGTTTTTTATTTGTGACTTAATTTTGGAGGAAATTTTATGAAGAAGGCTGTATCTTTGTTTTTGCCAATGCTGACGGGGATTTTGTTTTTTTCGGGCTGCAGTAAAATCGGCGAAAAGGAACTTGGAATCGACCTTGTTTATGGCGTGACAACTTTTCTTTCTCTTTTGCTTTTGCTCGGATATTTTTGCGTGATAAAAAAGCGCGAACCTTGGTTCATTTTTCTTTTTTCTTCCGTTGCGGTTGTAAACGCAGGATATTTTTCTCTTTCGCTTTCAACAACCCTTGAGGAAGCTCTTCTTGCAAACAGAATATCCTATCTTGGTTCGGTTTTTCTTCCCTTTTCAATGCTGATGATAATTCTTAATATCACCGAACTTAAATATAAAAAGTGGTTTCCTGGCGTTCTTTGCGGAATCGGAATCATCGTTTTTCTAATCGCCGCAAGCCCTGGTTACCTTGACATTTATTATAAAGAGGTTTATCTTTCTGAAATCAACGGGGTTACGGTGCTTGAAAAAGTTTATGGGCCTTTGCATATAACCTATCTTTTCTATCTGCTTTCATATTTCAGCGCAATGGTCGGCGTGATTTTTTATGCAAACATCAAGCGAAAGATAAAATCTTTTGCCCAGGCAGTAATAATTGCCATGGCGGTTTTTGTTAATATCTGCGTTTGGTTTTTGGAACAGATGGTCGAAATCAACTTCGAGTTCCTTTCCGTTTCGTATATCATAAGCGAACTTTTCCTTTTGGGACTTTATCTTGTGGTGCAGGAAGATTATTTTGCACCGGTTCCTTTAATTAAAACTGAAACTGAAACAGAGACAAAAGCTCCAAAAGTTCCCGAAAATACGAATGAGGAAATTTTTGAGATTTTCTTGCTCGGCAAAAAAGAACTTACCCCAACCGAAAAGATGATCTATAATTTTTATCTTGAAGGAAAAAGCACAAAAGAAATTATGGAGCATCTTAATATCAAAGAAAACACGCTTAAATATCATAACAAAAATATTTACAGCAAGCTTGGAGTTTCTTCGCGAAAGCAGCTTGTTGAAATTGCAAATCTTTTAAACAAAAAGGGATAGCCGGCGGCTATCCCTTTTTACTTGGTTTTAATGTCATTGTCCGTTCATTGCACCGCCGCAATATTCACAGCATCCGTTTGCATCCGGAACGGTTGTTGCACCGCACCAAGGGCAAGTCATTGCCGTTTTCGGTGCAGCAGCCGCAACCGCTTCTTCCCTTACCTGCTGGCGAACTTCAAGAAGAGCTTTTTTAATTTCTTCGCCCATTTCTTTGTATCTGCGATATTCGATGTTATTTTCGGGGTTAATTGTGCGGTTGTTTCCGATAACCTGAATTTCAACGTGACTTTCATTAAGGCGGAAGGAAATTTCGTCAAAATAGGGGTTGTTGACGTTTATAATTACGTCAAAATTATAGGAATATGTATATCTTGGCGGAACATAGCTGATTTCTTCGCCTGCATCATTGGTGCGTTTTTGTTCATCTCTGTCTTCGTCAATGTCAATTCTGCAGCCTGTTACGTCAAAAAAATCAAGTACGTCCGGGTTTGCTTCCAAAAGATTTCTTGCAGAAGTTACCATAAATTTTCTTGCGTCTTCATCAAGAAGAATTTTTGTGTTTTCACCAAAGGTTCTGGTGGTTCTAAAAGCCGCAACGGCGGTTTTGTTTTCTTCACGATACTGAAGCTGCTCTTTTATCTGAGCGACTGTGGAGTTTCTTCTGTCGCTGAACCAGGGTGAAAGTTTATTTTGGCAATCCTTGCACATAACACCGTCTTCAAGTTTTTTCTTTCCGAATATACCAATTTCTTTACCGCAGATTGCGCAACTTTCTTTTTCAAAAAGTTTTCCAAAAAGTCCCATGATTTTTCCTCCCTTTTTATTCAATATTTGTAAGTTCTTTTAAAAGATTAATAAGCTCTTTGCTTCCTTCGTGGTCGGGGACATGATATTTTTCAAAAACAACACCGTTTTCCGTTTCCCAATAAATAGTGAAATATGTCATATCCGCATCATCCGCAACCGGCATTGTTTTTTGGAAGAGTCTTTTTAAAATCCCCTCTTTTGTTTTTACCGGTTCCATTTCGGGATATATTAAAAGAATTGCTTCTTCAATTTTGTTCCACTGTTCTTCGGTTATAGGAACATCTTTCATAACGCAAGGGATATAGCTTTCGGTTTCCGGGTCATAGATAAAATCCTCGATATCTTCCGGCCAAAATTCCGCATCAAAGCTTTTTGGGGTTACGTTTATATGATAATCGGCATTTGCGACCATTCCGGAAACCTTATCATAAGATATTCCAACAATTTTTCCGCCCATATCTTCATCCCCTTTGCATCCGCTTATTCCAAAAATAAAAAGGAGGCAAAGCAGAATTAAAAATATTTTATTTTTCATAAAATTGCCTCCTTTAGTGCCGTTTATTTTATATCCTCTTCGTTAAAAAGGTCACCGCATTCGGGGCAGAACTTGGGCGGATTTTTGGGATCTTCCGGTTCCCAACCGCATTTATCGCATTTATAAAGCGGTTCTGCTGCAGGTTTCTTTGCTCCGCAGTTGGGGCAGAATTTGCCTTTGTTTACCTGTCCGCAAGAGCAAGTCCAGCCATCTTCTGCGGGTTTGGGTGCGCCGCATTCGGTGCAGAATTTTCCGGTGTTGGTTGCTCCGCAAGCACATTTCCAGCCTGCTGCCGGTGCTGCCTGAACAGGTGCTGCAGGTGCAGAC
>JAFYOZ010000110.1 GCA_017547705.1 Oscillospiraceae bacterium | reverse complement strand
TTCGGCGCACATGTAAGTGCTGCACCGCATGCCCAGACTTTGCGAAACACTCCTCTTTGCACAAGGGGAAACGTTTCGTTCTTCGGATGTCTTGGATATGAACTTGATCTCAAACATCTTCTCGGAATCGAGAAAAAACAAATCACGGAGCAGATTGCTTTCTACAAAAAATACCGTCGGATTTTCCAGTTCGGAAAATTCAGCCGCCTTAAAAACGGTTGGCAGGTTTCCGATGATAAAACGGTTCTTGCGGCAGTTTTCAGAAAAGTTCTTCCGGCTGCGCCGGGTTATGAAAAACTCCGTCTTAAAAATCTTGATAAGACAAAAGTTTATAATTTTTCAACTTTTGCGCAGAAACTCAGAGTGGGTCAGTTCGGAAGCCTGATAAAACACGTTGTTCCGGTAAACCTTGATCCAAACGGTTTTATCCTCCGCACGGCGGATAAATTGATCACTCTTCCGGATGGAAATCAGGAATTTAAGGCAAGCGGAGCTGCTTTTGAAGCGGGAATAATGCTTTTTCCGCTTTTCCGCGGAACCGGATATGACAAGGAACAGAGAACCCTTACCGATTTCGGTTCGGAACTCTTTATAATCGAGGAGGCAGAAAAATGAAAGACATCGATAAAAACAACCGGGTCTATTTCGGACTCGGAACGATCGGAAGGGATATGTTCTATTCCTTTGAAGCAAACACTCTTCTCTATTTCCTTTCGGACGTTCTGAGCCTTCCTGTATGGGTTTTTGCGGCGGCGAGTATGGTCCTTTCGGTAATGAGGATATTCGACGCATTCAACGACCCTATAACGGGACTTGCTATCGATAATATAAAATCTCCCTGGGGAAAATTCAAACCCGCAATTCTCGTTGGAGGAATCATGAGTGCTGTTTTCTCCGTAATGCTCTTTGCGGGAATAGGAACGGGTTGGACTTTTGTAATAATCTTCGGCGCGGCATATCTTCTTTGGGATATTACCTATGGTATCAACGATATCGGATATTGGACTCTTCTTCCGGTTCTTTCTTCCGACCAGAAGCAGAGAGAAAAAACCGGCGCATTCGCAAGGATCTGCGCAAACGTCGGTATGTATATCGTAATGGTTGCATGGCAGCCGGTAACAAGCGCCCTTGGAGATACTCCGAAAGTATGGTTCTGGTGCGCGGTCGTAATCGCTGCAGTTTATCTTCTCGGACTTCTTTTTCCGCTTCTCGGAATTAAGGAAAAACGAGTTCCGATGGAAAAACAGGAATCGACTTCTCTTAAACAGATGTTTGATGCGCTTCTTAAAAACGACCAGCTTATGTGGACAACCCTTGCAATGGGACTTTTCATGGTCGGTTACTGTACGACGGTCAACTTTGCGATCTATTATATGAAGTACATTTTCGGAAACGAAGGAATGTACGTTGTTCTTGTTGCGGTGGTCGGCGTTGCCCAGCTTGGACCCCTTTCCGTATATCCGATGGTTGCAAAACGTATGACAAGACGCCAGCTTTATACCATGGGAACAGTGCTTGTACTTATCGGTTATGCAATTTTCTTCTTTGCGGAAATTTCCATTATCCTCATCGCTTTAGGCGCTGTTCTTGTATTCGTCGGCCAGGCAT
>JAFYOZ010000109.1 GCA_017547705.1 Oscillospiraceae bacterium | reverse complement strand
CCTGTTGAACCGATATACATACCGGGTCTTTTTCTTACTGCTTCAAGTCCTTCAAGAACCTGTATTTGGTTTTCGTCGTAGGCTTCCTGCATGGGTTCTACGGCAAAGGGAGTATTTTCCACAATATACCTCCTGATATTTTTACCGCAAAAAGCGGTGGATTTTTGATTTTAGCCTCCCCTGTGTAAGGGGAGGTGGATTTTTTCGGCTTGCCGAAAAAAGACGGAAGGGTTGTAAAAAAACAATCCCTCAGTCACGCCTTCGGCGTGCCAGCTCCCTTTACACAAGGGAGCCTTTTTTGTTACAGCGTTCCGCCTCTCTTTTTAAGAGTTGCGGGAGAAAGCTGGGATATATATACTTTTTCTTTTCCGTTTTCTGTTGTTACACAAAAACTCTTCGGAAGGTCATAGGTTACGTTTATAACGGAACCCTCTTTTTGATTACGGGAGAGAAATTCTCTTGTTGATTTTGCAACGGTTGTATTATCCATATCGAAAACGCCGATTAGGTCGTTTTCCCATACGGAAACATCGCCGCCAAGGAAGAGATACATAAGATACCTCCTTTTGATAAGCCTTCCCAGAGGGGAAGGGTGACCATTCCGAAGGAATGGTGGATGAGGGATTTAACAGGCAACGCGGAGCACAAGCGAAAGACGGATGGGATTTATCCCTCCTCCGTCATTGCTTCGCAATGCCACCTCCTCCTCCGAGGAGGTTTCCTTTTTCCATGATAAAGACTTTTCCGTCTTCGAGGCCGGAAAAGAGTTCTTTATCACAGCAGGTGAGGAAAATCTGGCTTTCGCCAATGGAATTTAAAATATAATCACGACGGATAGAATCCAGTTCGCTCATAACGTCATCGAGAAGAATAAGAGGAGGTTCTCCCATGGCTTCGCCGAGAAGTTTTGCTTCCCCAAGCTTCAGAGAAAGGATACAGCTTCTTTGCTGACCTTGGGAACCGAATGAACGAACGGGCATTTTATCAAGAGTTACCTCTATATCGTCCCTATGGGGGCCTACTGATGTTGAGCCGTGCTCAAAATCGTAATTTCTTGTTTTAACAAGGGCATCATAAAATTTCTGTGCCCAATCCGCTGTGCTCATAGAGCTTTCTGCGTGCTCGAATTCATCAAGGACGGTTGTTTTATATTCCGCAAAGAATTCTTCTCTTCCGGCGGACATACCTTTATAAATTTCCGCGGCCTTTTTATTTAGGCTTTCGCAGTAATTTACCCTTGTTCGGATAATGGAACCGCCAAGACGCGCAAGCTGTTCATCATAAACTTCCAGCATATCCAGAAGGGAAGAATGATATTTTGCATCTTTGAGCACGGTATTTCTCTGTAAAAGAACCTTATTATAATCGCTGAGCACGGAGATATACTTCGGATAGAGCTGGCAAAGGGAAGTATCCGCAAGTTTTCTGCGTTCCTTTGGGCCATCACGGAAAAGATTCATGTGGCTTGGAGAAAAAACAACGCCGCCAATAGTTCCCGCATACTCTTGGGAAGATTTTATATCTATCCCGTTTTTCTTCATGCTCTTATTCGGAGAAAAAACGATTTCTGCTGTCTGGTCACGGTGCTCGGAATAGAACTCTGAGCACAGCTTTGCTCTTTTTGCGCCGAAGCGGATAAATTCCGCATCTTTTGTCTGTCTGAAAGACTTTGCACCGGTAAAGAGCCAGAGAGCTTCCATCAGGTTTGTTTTTCCCTGAGCATTCTCTCCGCAGATTATATTTACTTTTTCTCCGGGGGTCATGCTCAGATTTTCGATATTACGAAAATCCGAAAGCTCGATTTTTTTTAAAATCATTCTTCTTCAAATTCTTCTTCGGCGGTTACCATGAAGGATTTTCCGTAAGCTTCTGCAACATCTCCGGGACGCATTTTTTTGCCGCGCATGGTGCAGACTTCGCCGTTAACCTTAACTTTTCCGCCCTGGATAATTTCTTTTGCTTCGCCGCCGGTCATAACAGCGCCGGAAAACTTAAGAAAGGAATCCAGTTTTATATATTCATCGCGAATTGCAACTTCCACCGGTGCGGAAGAAGCAGGTCTTCTTACTAATTTAAGCTGAATTTTGGCCATATGGTACCTCTCATATTACTGTAGGGACCGTCGTCCCCGACGGTCCGCGGAACGCTGAGGACAGCGTTCCCTACATTCTTCTTATTTATATATCCGCTTTCATTCTTACGGGAAGAACGAGGAAGAGGAAGCTTTCGCCCTCCATGGGGACGATTTTTACCGGAGCAAGGGGGCTGGAAATCATCATTTTTACTTTATCACAGCCGGTTGCACGGAGTGCTTCGAGAAGATAGCGGTTATTAAAGCCCATATCAACTCTTTCGCCCTTGATATCGCACTCAACAACGTCGCTGATTTTACCGATGGCGGTGGAGCAGGAGATTTTAATTTCTCCTTCGCCGATGGAAAGACGGATGGGGCTTTTAAGGCGGTCATTGATAAGAAGGCTTGTTCTGTCGATGGAGTTGAGGAAATCTCTTACCTTAACCTCAACAACGGTGCTGGAATTTGCAGGGATGGAGGAACGGAAATCGATAAAATCGCCCTCGAGAAGACGGGAAACAACGTCGTATCTTCCTACGCGGAAAATAATATGTTTCTGGGAAAGAGCGATAAGGATTTCTTCCTCGCCTTCAAGAAGTTTTGCAACTTCGGAAAGGGTTTTTCCGGGTACGATGAAATCAAGTTCGTCGCCATAGGAAACAGGTTCCTGTCTTATTGCAAGGCGGAAGCCATCGACGGAAACAAGGGAAAGAACATGGTCTTTTATAATGAATTTAGAGCCGGTATGTACTGGCTTAAAATCGTTTACTGCAACAGCAAAGATAGTTTGGTCGATCATGCTCTTAAGGGTATCCTGGCGGATGGTGAAATTGATTTTTTCATCAACGCTCGGAAGAGCAGGGAACTCATCGGAATCGATACCGATGATGTTATATTCTGCTGCGCCGCCCTTGATTCTGGTGATGAATTTTTCGTTGCATTCAATCTCGATTTTCTCGGAGGGAAGGCGGCGAACCATATCGGAAAAGAGCTTTGCATTAAGAACGATGGAGCCGTTTTCGCTGATATGGGCGGGCATATATGTTTTGATGCCAAGCTCCATATTATAGGAGCTGAGGATGAGGTTTTCATCCTCGGCGACGATGAGAACGCCTTCGAGAGCCGGATGGGTCGTTTTGGATGCGACGGCGCGGGTTACGTTGTTGAGCGCTTCGGAAAGTTCCTGGCGGCTGCAAGAAAATTTCATAAGATTTCCTCCTGATAGAAAGAAAGAATAGTATTATTCAGTAATAACAGTAGGGGGTGTTGAAAATGTTGAAAAGTCTTTGGGCTTTTGATTTTATGCGGAAAAATCGACTTTTGTTTTTAGTTTTGGAATATGGAAAAAATTTTGAAAAGTTGAAAGGATTTTTTCCATTTTTTGCCTTGTTGAAGGATTTCGGGTATAAAGTGAAAAGTATGTTAAACTAACATTGTTTCAACATTTTTCAACAGGTGGAATTGTTTAATTATCTTTTACGTTTTTGGTGATGTCTTCGATGATTTCTCTGAGGTGGGAATCGGTTTTGATCATCTTTTCTGTCTGGCTTATAGCATAAACGACAGTGGAATGGTCTCTTCCGCCAAATTCATCACCGATTGCTGCCATGCTCATCTGGGTTATATCCTTGATGACATACATTGCAACCTGTCTTGCGCGGCTGATGTTTGCTGCGCGCTTGTTGCTCTTGATATCCTGTTCGGATACGTTAAAGGTTCGGCTTACTTCGCTTATGATTTTGCTGATAGTTACCGGAACAGGCTGGTTATCATTAAGGATATCACGTATTGCGGTCTGTGCTACCATAATGGTGATGGGTCTGTTCTCATAGATAAGGGAGCTTGCCTTAATCTTTTTAACTGCGCCTTCAAGCTGGCGGATATTGCTCTTAAGGTTGTTTGCGATATATTCGGCAACTTCGATAGGCATATCCATTTTCAAGAGGTCTGCTTTTCTCTGGATAATGGCGATTCTTGTTTCAAAATCTGCCGGCTGGATATCGGCGATAAGTCCCATCTCGAAACGGGTGCGAAGTCTGTCTTCGAGGGTTTTGATCTCTTTTGGAGGTCTATCGGAAACGAGGACTATCTGTTTTCCTGCTTCGTGAAGGTCGTTAAAGGTATGGAAGAATTCTTCCTGGGTGGAATCGCGTCCTGCGATGAACTGGATATCGTCCACGAGAAGATAATCCGCCTTGCGGTATTTTTCGCGGAATTCCGGTGTTTGCTGGCTTCTGATGGCAGCGATAAGTTCGTTGGTGAACTGTTCGCCTTTAACGTATGCAACAACGGCATCGGGTCTTCTTCTTTTAACCTCGTTCATAATTGCGAAAAGGAGATGGGTTTTTCCAAGTCCGGAATCGCCGTAGATGAAAAGAGGGTTATAGTTTCTGATATCGTGGGTTGCAACAGCAAGAGCGGCTGCATGAGCAAATTTATTGGAAGAACCGACTATAAAAGTTTCGAAGGTATAGTCATAATCGCCGGCATTAAGAATTGCGGGGATTGGGGGAACATACTCCATAGGGGGATATTCTATTCTTGGTTTAACTTCTTCCGGTTTGATGCATTCGATACGGATTTCTACCGGGAAGCCAAGAACACCCTCGAAGCCTTTTCCTAAAAGGTCGCTGTATTTTTCTTCCACTATATTTTTCTTAAACTCGGTATTAACACCGAGGCGCACATATTCGCTGGTAAGCTTTATGGGAGCTATATCTTTTATCCAGAGATTATATGCGACGTCTGTCATCTGGGCTTTGCAATGATCGCAGACCAGATCGAAAATTTCTTCAAAAGAATCCATGTTTTTCCTCCGATTTATTGATTTATTTAAATAAGAGAAAGAAGATAAAATATAAATTTAGGCATAATAATTATAGCACAAAAGTTTATAAAAGAAAAGGTTTTCCACATATTTTTAAAGATATATTTATAAATGTATTAATATCTATATAGGGAAGGGAGAAAAAAGAGAAAGTTTTGCAGAAAGAGGAAAAAAGCCTCCCTTTAAGCAAGGGGGCCTTTTGCCCTCATCCGTCAGCCTGCGGCAGACAGCTTCTCCCAAGGGAAGGCTAATACCATTCGGGGAGTTATTTTTTTAATGGAAAGTTATTTATATTATATATATTATATAAAAAGGCTTGACTTTTTTTATAAAATGCTTTATAATCTGCTGTTGCAAGGCAATTTTGAAAGGAGGGAAATCAGAGATGAAAAGAACCTATCAGCCCAAAAAACTCCACAGACAGAAAGTACACGGCTTCCGCGCAAGAATGGCAACCAAATCCGGCCGCAAAGTTCTCGCAGCAAGAAGAGCAAAAGGCAGAAAACACCTCAGCTACTAATTGATCGGCGGTTTTAACCGATGAAAACACTTTCAATCAAACGAAACAACGATTTTTTGCGTTTATACCGTAGGGGAAAAAGTGTCGCAGATCCTTGCGTCATTTGTTATGTTGCCCCAAACCGCCTTGGCAAAGTTCGCCTTGGTCTTACTACCAGCAAAAAAATCGGAAACGCCGTCCGAAGAAATCGGGCAAGGCGAGTTTTAAGGGCCGCATTCAGGGAAGTTTATCCCATGATAAAACCGGGATATGATATAGTCCTTGTTGCGCGCACAAAAACAACATTTACCAAGTCTACCGCTCTGACTCCTATCCTGACCGCCCAGTTAGGTAAATTGGGCGCCTTACAGAGCACAAAAGAAGTATGAAAAAGCTGTTTCTGTTAATTATACGATTTTATCAGACAGCAATTTCTCCTTATAAAAGGCCTTGTTGCCGGTATTATCCCACCTGTTCTTCATACGCATATACGGCGATTAATCGATTCGGTGCGATGAGGGGCGGGTTACTTGGCTTTATACGGATTTTGCGCTGTCATCCTTTTCATAAAGGCGGATATGATCCTGTTCCGGAGGAATGGGATTTATTTTACTATCAAAAAAACGAAAAAAAGAACAGAACCAGCCTCTCCCACAATCAGGAGGAAGGTAAATAATGCAATTTATTATGACTGTATTCGGCTGGCCGCTCGGTTTTATCATGCTGGGCTGTTATATGCTTACCGGAAACAACTATGCGCTTGCAATTACCGTTTTTACCATTGTTACAAAGCTTGCGCTTCTTCCTCTTTCTATCAAACAACAGAAAGAGCAGGCCAAAATGGCCATTTTCCAGCCGAAACTTAAACGTATTCAGGAAAAATACAGCAACAACAAAGAAAGATATAACGAAGAAATCCAGAAACTTTATACCGAAGAAGGCTATAACCCCATGAGCGGTTGTCTTCCTTCTCTTATCCAGTTCCCGATTCTCTTCGGTGTTATCGACGTTGTTTATAAACCTATCTATCACATCTTTAGGGTAAGCAACTCCGTTATCAAAGAAATGGTTGCCATTGCAGAGGCAGCCGGACACACTTTCCAGCAGAATTCTTACTACACCCAGATCAATCTTCTTAAAATCGTTAAAGATCAGCCGGAGATTTTCTCCTCCATCGATCCTGAAATCATTGAAAAAATCATTGATTTTGATATGACTCTTTTCGGTCTCGATCTTGGTGTTGTTCCCCAGTTTACTCTCACATATGAAGGCGGCTTTAACTGGTATCTTATTCTTCCGATCCTTTGCGGAATTTTCCAGCTTGCTATGACCTTCTATATGCAGAAATCCAATCCTACCAGCCAGCAGGGCGGAGCTATGAACATCATGCTCTATATGATGCCCCTTATGTCTGTATATATCGGATTTATCGTTCCCGCAGCAGCAGGTTTCTATTGGACCCTTTCCGCTGTTGTTCAGGCAATCCAGAGCATCTGCTTCAGCAAATTCCTTAACCCCACCAAAATGGCAGAGAAATTAGAAGCAGAGATGGAAGCTGAAAAAGAGGCAAAACGCGCAAAACGCGCAGAAGCAAGAGAAAGACTTAAAGAGCTTCAGAAAGAGAAAAATGCAAAATATGCACAGAATGACGATCCTTCTGTTAAAGAGCTCAATAAGAAAAAACTTGCTGAAGCAAGAAAACGCGCAGCCGAAAAATACGGCGAAACCTATGACGAAAACGACGACCGATAATATATAGGAGGCTATTAATGGACAGAGAGTTTTTAGCTACCGGTAAAACGGTAGAAGAAGCGATCGAAGCCGCCTATGAAAAGGCCGGAGTTGACCGCGAATATGTTACTGTTGAAATAGTTGAAAGACCAAAGAAAAAATTCTTCGGACTTAAAACTGTTCCCGCAACTGCAAAAGCTATTATTGATGAAGATTACTTCAATAAAATGTTTGCAGTAAAAGAGAAAAAAGCAGAGGCTCCCAAAAAGAAAAAAGAGCCTAAAGCAGAAAAACCTGTTTCTGAACAGCCGAAAGAAAAGAAACAGGAAAAACAGGAAAAACCTAAAAAAGAACAGAAACCCCAGCAGCCCAAAAAACAGGAACCGAAAAAAGAAGTTATCAAAAACCCCGACGAAAAAATCGAGGCAGCTGAAAACGCAAAAGAAGAGGGCAAAACCCTTGCTCCCGAGGTTCTTGAAATGAAAGGTTCTGCTGCGGCAGAATATATTAAAGAACTCCTTGGTGCTCTTGGTTATCCGGAAGCAGAGGTTAAATATACCCAAAAGGACGGCATGATCGTTCTTCAGCTTTCCGGCGAGGATATGGGCGCTGTTGTTGGCAGAAGAGGCGACAACCTTGATGCAATGCAGTATCTTGCATCCCTTGTTGCAAACAAGAGCGAAGGCAGCTATGTTCGTGTTGTTCTCGATATCGACGATTATCGCAGCAAACGCGAAGCAAGCCTTCGTGCATACGCAAGAAAAACCGCAACCAACGCAGTTAGAAGCGGCCGTTCCATCACTCTTGAGGCTATGAACCCCTATGAACGCAGAATCGTTCATTCCACTGTTCAGACTGTTTCCGGTGCAACTTCCAAATCCATCGGAAGCGAACCCAACAGAAGAGTTGTAATCAGCCCCATCGAGGGAAACAAAAATCGCGGCGAAAGAAAATTCCGCGGCGAAAAAGGCGACAGAAACGAAAGAAGAAACAGCAGAGGCAATCGCGCTCCCAGAGAGAGCCAGAAAGTTATTGTTGCTCCTTCCAACGAGCCGCCCAAGAACGATGTATCTTCCCTTTCCCTTTACGGAAGAATCGATCTTGATTAATTAAAAAAAGTTATGCCGGCACTTGATTTTAGTGCCGGCTCTTTTTATAATATAATATGGATATTTATTGTAACTGTAGGGACCGTCGTTCCCGACGGTCCGCGGAACGCTGAGGACAGCGTTCCCTACATTGGATTTTTTGGAGGAAAAATTATGAGCACTGTTGCGGCAATATCAACGCCACTTTCCGCTTCGGGACTTGGCGTTATCAGAATATCCGGCGAAAACGCCAT
>JAFYOZ010000108.1 GCA_017547705.1 Oscillospiraceae bacterium | reverse complement strand
GTGCTCCTTTTTTATTCACGAACCTCTTTTGACATATTTTTCCAAGGTTCTGGGGTATATTGGAATAAATATCAAAAAGGAGTTTTTATAAAATGACGGAAGTAAAAATAAAATCCGCTTTTGGAATAAAAAAAGCCATAAAAACCGTTTCGTCGGATTTTTTGAGCATGGCTGTTTGGACAATAGCTTCCTTTGCTGCATCAAGAATATTTCTCTTTGGAAGAATTGCGCCTTTTGGCGCTGCGGCGGTTGCCGCATCAAAAAGAAACTGTGCTCTTGCGTCGCTTTTTGGTGCGGTTATGGGGTATATAACCTCGGATAATCCGGAAAACATGATTAGATACATAGCCGCGGTGCTCACGGTTTTTGGAGCGAAGCTCGTATTCGAGCGTTTTACAGAAGGGGATATCCTTTCGGTGCTCATGGCGGCAGGTTCAACGGCTTTTTGCTCCTTCGGCTATGCCGCCATGACCGTTATCTCCGGATACAGCGGTGTTCTTGCCCTTGCAGAAACTGTTCTTTCTGCAGGAACAGCCTATTTCTTCAAACGGACAGGAAAAGCCTTTGAGCACGGAAAACCGGTATTCGCTCTTTCCGGAAGCGACAGAGCATGCGTTCTTATAACTGCGGCAATTTTTGCCGCATCTTTAACGGAAATTTCTTTCGGCAAGATAACTCTCGGTGGGATTCTTGCATCTTTTGTGGTGCTTCTTGCCGCAGGATACGGAAGAGAAAGCGGCGGAGCTGTTTCCGGAATTGCCGCAGGAACAGCCGTATCCATGACCGGCGGAGATATGAGCACAGTCCTTTCCGGATATGCCCTCGGAGGGCTTGTTTGTGGGATTTTTTCGAGTTTCGGTAAGATAGGAACAGCTCTCGCGTATATCATTGTAAGGCTTATGTTTTGCCTGCTTTGTGCAGTGGAATATCCGGAATATGCTCCGGTTTATGAATCCGTAATAGCCGGAGCATTATTCATGCTCATTCCGGAAAAGGCAGGCCGTTTTATCTCTTCCGTTACCATTCGTGAAGAAAACCAGGCAGATTCCGCGACGGTAAAAGAGCTTGTTTTATCAAGAATCGGAAGAGCTTCGGAGGGGCTTCTTGATATTGCGGCGGCAACAAGAAAAGTGTCTGCGGCTGTGGAAAGGGAAAACACCATTGATATGAGCACGGTGCTCAATTCTGCGGCAGAACTCAGTTGCCGCCGGTGCTCAAAAAACACGATCTGCTGGAAAGAAAAATATCCGGAAACTTCAAAAGCTTTTATATCCATGCTTGATGCGATAAAAAGGAACAAAGAACCGCATTTTGATGCGGAATTTTCAGAAAGATGCCCGAAAACCGAAATAATATATAATGATATAAAAATAAAATATAAAGAAGCATCAGAGAAAAATTCCGCAGAGCGAAAAATAAAAAATATACGAAATATCGTAACGGATCAGTTTGACGGAATAGCGCTTCTTCTTCGTGATATCGCGGCAGAATCTGCAGAAATCAAAAGCGTTGATAAAAAACTTTCCCTCGCGGTTCGTAATATTTTCGAGGGAAGAAATCTTCCCCTTTTTGCGAGCACCTGTTATTATAATTCCGACGGAATTCTCAATATCGAAGTTTCCGGAGCAAAAGAACGGCTTAAAAATGCGAATTTAAACCGGATAACAGAGGAGATTTCCGATGTTTGCGGCTGCGATATTTCAAAACCGCAAAAAAGAGATACAGAAAATGCAAGACGCCTGTTTTTCTATGAAAAACCCCTTGCGGAAGCGGTTTTTTCAAAAGTTTCAATCAATGCAAAAGGCGAAAAATTCTGCGGAGATAATGCGGAATTTTTTACAGACAGGTTTGGCTGTGCCCATATTGTATTGAGCGACGGCATGGGAAGCGGAGAACATGCCGCTCTGGATTCGATGATGGCTTCCGGCCTTGTTGCAAGAATGATCCGAGCAGGTTTTCGCTTTGGCCCTGCAATAAAGCTTGTGAATTCCGCCCTTTTGCTGAAGTCCGATGACGAATCTCTTGCTACTATTGATGCTTTTTCGATAAATTTATACACCGGTGCCGCGAATTTTTATAAGGCGGGTGCAGAATGTTCATTTGTTTTGAAAAACGGAAGAGCTTCAAAGGTGGAGAGTATTTCGCTCCCTGCCGGAATACTTGGCGGAGCAGAATACGAGCAGAGCGGAATGTATCTTAAATCCGGAGACGTTGTCGTTCTGTTAACGGATGGAGCAACCGCTTCCGGAAGTGACTGGATTCTTTCAGAACTTAAAAGCCTTGGGGATAAATCTCCGGAAGAGATTGCCGAAGGCATAGCAAAAACCGCTCATATCAGAAGAACCGACGGACATTCCGACGATATAACTGTTGTTGTGATGAAATTAAAGGAAAATATATAAAACAGAGGAAAGATTTTTCCTGAAAAGCGAATCGAATATCCTAAAAAGTTTAGAATAGTAAAGTGTTAAAAAATTTTTAAAAAAAGGGGTTGACTTTATCCCGAAAGGGGTATATAATGCACTCATTGATTCAAATTGTTAAAGACAATGAAGAGAAGAGTAAGCGCAGGATGCGGCCACAGAGATTTCCCGGTTGCTGAAAGGGAAACGAACAGATCGCGCTGAAGATGGCCTTGGAGTTGCGCACCGAACCGTTTTTTTCGGTAAGGCTGCGACGGGATTCGCCCGTTAAAGCGATGGGGTATGACGGTACCCGACGAGGTTGTTGCAGCGATGCAATAACGAAAAAAGGTGGTAACACGTGAGTTTTTAATACTCTCGTCCTTTTATGAGGACGGGAGTTTTTTTATTTCCCGTCAAAAGGAAAAAACGTTAGGAGAAGATACAAATTGATACGAATTGAAAACCTGTCAAAAATATTCAAGACTTCCGAAGAAGTCCATGCGCTTCGCAGTGTTTCTACTCACGTTGAAGCAGGCGATATTTTTGGCGTAATCGGTATGAGCGGCGCAGGAAAATCAACTCTTCTTCGCTGCATTGCACAGCTTGAAAAACCAACCGGCGGTGCAATTTATATCGACGGAAGAAACATTACCGAACTTTCGGGAAAAGAAAATATCGAACTTCGCAAAAAGGTCGGCGTTATCTTTCAGGGATATCACCTCCTTATGCAGAGAACCGTTCGTGATAACGTTGCTTTCCCGCTCGAAATCAGCGGATGGAAAAAAGCAGATATCAACAAAAAAGTTGATGAACTTCTTGCCCTCGTAGGACTTGAAAGTAAAGCAAATGTATATCCGAGCCAGCTTTCCGGCGGACAGATGCAGAGAGTTGCAATAGCAAGAGCCCTTGCAAACAATCCTTCGATTCTCCTCTGCGATGAACCTACTTCCGCATTGGATTCCCTTACAACAAAGGCAATCCTCAAGCTCCTTAAGGACATCAACGCAAAGCTCGGCGTAACCGTTTTCATCATAACCCATGAAATCGGCGTAGTTAAATCAATTTGCCGCCATGTGGCTGTAATTAATGAAGGCGAACTTGTTGAACAGGGAGCCACCGAAGAAGTTCTTTCCAATCCGAAGCACCATGCAACAGAACTTCTTCTCGGTATCTCCAACATCGCCGAAGGAGGTGATGCCGAATGATGGAATTCTTTATGGAATACAAAGAGATGCTTCTTGAAGGAACCTATGAAACTTTACTCATGACCTTTGCATCAACAGTATTTGCATATTTTATCGGACTTCCTCTTGGCGTTACGATGGTTATAACCGATGCCCACGGCATCTGTCCCAAAAAGACGCTTAACACCGTTCTTGGTGCAATCATAAACGTTGGCCGTTCCATTCCTTTCGTAATTCTTATCGTTGCGGTAATTCCGCTTACAAGATTTATCGTAGGTAAAGCAATCGGCCCGGTTGCAGCAATCGTTCCTCTTACTATTGCAGCGGCACCTTTCGTAGCAAGAATGGTGGAAACAGCACTCCAGGAAGTCGATCCCGGTGTTGTTGAAGCGGCAAAAACCATGGGCGCAACCACCTGGCAGATAGCAAAAAAAGTGCTTCTTCCGGAGGCTGTTCCTTCCCTCATCAGAGGATTTTCAATCACAACAATAACCCTTATAGGTTATTCGGCAATGGCAGGTGCCTTCGGTGCCGGCGGTTTGGGAGATATCGCAATCCGCTATGGTCACCACCGCTATCAGGCGGACGTTATGTGGGTAACCGTTGTGCTTATAGTCGTAATTGTTCAGGTGATCCAGATGGCATTTGAAATTGCGGCGAAAAAAATCGATAAAAGAAATAAATAATTTCTAAGGAGTAAAAACCATGAAAAAACTTATCGCTCTTGTACTTGCACTTATTTTTGTTTTCAGTTTTGCAGCATGTTCCACCGAATCCGATGAAAAAACCATCAAAGTCGGCGCATCTCCTGCTCCTCACGCAGAAATCCTTGAAATCGCAAAAGAAGTTCTTGCTAAAGACGGCTGGACCCTTGAAATCGTAGAATTCACCGACTATGTTCTTCCTAACGAAACCCTTACCGCTGGCGAAATCGACGCTAACTACTTCCAGCATACTCCTTATCTCGAAACCTATAACGCAGAAAAAGGTACCGATATCGTTTCTGCAGCAGTTATCCACTATGAACCCCTCGGCATTTACCCCGGAAAAACCGCTTCTCTCGATGAAATCGCAGAAGGCGCAGTAATCGCTGTTCCTAACGACGGTTCCAACGAAGCTCGTGCACTCTATCTCCTCCAGGATCTCGGTCTCATCACTGTTGACGATTCCAAAGGCTTTAACATCACCGTTCTCGATATCGTTGATAACCCCCTCAACCTCGACATCATGGAAGCAGAAGCAGCACAGCTCCCCAACATCCTTGCTGACGTTGACTTCGCAGTAATCAACGGTAACTATGCAATCGGCGCTGGCATCGACAGCACTGTTCTTGCAACCGAAGCAAAAGACTCTGATGCAGCACAGATTTACGGCAACATCATCGCAGTAAGAAACGGCGAAGAAGCAACCGAAAAAACCCTTGCTCTTATCGAAGCAATCTGCTCTGAAGAAGTTCGCGCATTCATCGAAGAAAACTACGGCGTTTCCGTTGTTCCGGTTTTCTAATCAATAATTCGGATTAATAAAAAAGCC
>JAFYOZ010000107.1 GCA_017547705.1 Oscillospiraceae bacterium | reverse complement strand
TGCTGCAACTTTGGTAAGACCTGCAAGGTCAATATAAGTGGTAAGGGCGTGTTTATCCATTTCGGGGATAACCTGTTCGTCCATCTCAATTTTAAGGATCTTGCCGGGTGCTTTAACGTCCATCTGTTCGCTGTTGTTGCCTTTGTCAATGGTAAGAGCGAAAGAACGGTCTTTCTTTACTTCCATATCCTGAACGGTGTCCTGAACTTCGGTGGGTTCGCCGTAACGGTTCTGGCCGGTTCTCTTATAATCGTTAAGAGGCTGAGAAACGGCAGTATATACTTTGATGTTTTTAACGCCGGTGAATTCATAATCGTTGCCGACTGCGCCGTCAACAACGGATTTCTGAGTGAATTCCTGGGCAAGCTGTTTTTCATATTTGCTTGCGTAGTTGATCATTTAATTTTCTCCTCTCAATAGTCTTTGCCGAAAGCCTCAAGGAAAGGATCTTTTTCCGTAACTCCCGCGACCGAAACCGCGCTGCCGGGTGAAGTCTCTTTTGCATAGGCTTTCTGCTCTTCTTTTCTCTGTTTTGTTTTCATTTCGGCAATCTCCTTTTCAAGCTCCGAAACCCGCTCTCTGTTGCGGAAATTCTCAAACGCGTTTTCAAGAGAAATCCCGCTCTTCTTCCAGGTTTCAATAACTTCATTCGGAAGTGCCGGCAGATCCGGATGTTTCGCCATGAACATATCCACTTCCCGAAGTCTTGCCGCAGTTTCCTCGGAATCTTCCTGTTCCTCTTTCGGTTCGTCCGCTTTCGGCTTCTGATCGTTAAGACGGAACTTTGCAAGTTCCCTTGCGGTTTCCTCGCTGATTCCGGGGTTTTCGGCTTTGATCCTTGCAACAACTCCGCTTGTCCTGCTTTCTTCAAGCATCGCAAGAATCTCCGTTCTCGCCTGCTCTTTTTCCGTTCCGCGAATCTCCGCAATTTTTGCAAAAGCTTCGCTGTCTTTAAGAGCTTCGTTCAAACGTTCGTTCAGCTTGTCATAGTTGCAGCCTTTCTGATAGATGTCGATAATGCTTTCGGCATTTCTTCCGACAGCTTTCGCAAAGGCCTCAACCGCGTCTTTCGGCGCGCTGAACTCTTTTCCGGCCTCTTTGAAGGAAATCATTTCGGGTTTACTTTCGGTGTTCCCGTCGTCGCTTTCGGCGGCTGCTGCTTCCTCTTCGGTTTCCGGTTCCTTTTCCGGTTCTTCGGTTTCTTCTCTTTCAATTTCAAAACCGAATTCTTCCGAAAAAGCTTTATCAAACTCATCGCCGTAGCTTTCGGCCACTTCCGGTGTTTCACTTCCGGTTACGATGTTCGTTTCCATTTCTTCCATTTCAAAAAACTCCTTTACTTTTTATTGTCCGTAGCTGATGAAATCATCAACTTCGTTGTCGTATATAGGTATATCCTCGTCCGGTTCCGCTTTCGGTTCAACATACATAGGTCTTGCGGATGCCCAATATCTAAGCGCGTCCGGTCCGTGAGTATATTCGTGAATCTTGTCGCTGATATCGTTGAACTTGTGTTCATCATGCACAAGAGAAGGCAATGTTCTTATAATTTCGGTGCAATTCGAAAAAATCCGAAGTTTCGGTTTTTTCTCTCCAAATTCATCAAGCCTCGGTTTAAGCCATTCTTTAAGTCCAAGCCATCCCTGCGCTCTGTCGTTGCTTACTTTCCTGAGCATAAGTCCGTGCTCCGCAAAAATCTCCGCAACACTTTTGCCCGTGTCCTGCCTTCTGTTCCAAAGGTCGGGCGGCGCAACAAGCTCTTCCGGAAAATCATTTCCCTGTTTCGCCTTAATGCTTTCCGCCGCGGCGGAAATAACAAGGTTCGGCTGATAAATTTCCCTGTAAACATAAGCATTGTCCGCTTCATCAACCGCGATCCAATATCCCGCAAGCATATCAAGTCCGTAGTCCATGGCGAAATATCTCGTCCAGGTCTTCGGAATCTCAAAAGGACTGATAACGTGAAGATCTCTGTCCCATTCGTCAAAGAACTGTCCGTCAAAAGTGTCCCAATCTCCATACCTCAAACGCAAAAACTCTTTTTCCGAAAGGTTTTCAAGTCGGTCAACATATGTCGGGTCATTCTGCATAAGCCAGATATTATCCGTAACAAGCGAAGGAATAAATTCCCTTGTTCCGATAACTCTGCCTTTTTTGTTCCGGATCTCGTGAAGGGTGTTCGGTTCTCCGATATCAATAAAACGTTTTTTAACCCATGTGTGTCCGACATCTCCGGGGTTCGTGGAACTTTTAACCGATCGCGGATAGTTTTTCGTTCCGCGAAGTCGCGAAATAAGATATGTGTACATCGTTTCTGTAAAAGTTGTAAGCTCGTCAAAACGGATAACGTCATATTCCGAAGATTTGTATTTATATACATCCGTTTCAACATCACAATAACCGAAGTCGATAATGCTTCCGTTAATAAGCGTCCAACTGTGTCTGCTCGCGTTATATTTCGCAAGTTCCTCCGGATAAAGTTCAAGTGTCGTTCTGATGATCGATTTTTCAAGGTCAACAAATTGTCGCCTCAAAATAAGCTGCTTGCTTTTCGGATATTGCATCCCGTAGATAAAAGCATCCTGGCATTGAACATGGCTTTTTCCGCCTCCGGCCGCTCCTCCGTAAAGAACTTCGTCCGCTTTGCTTTCGCAAAAATGCCTCTGCTTGTCACTCTGTTCCCAATGAATTTCCAGTTTTCTTCACCTCGATACAGAATCTGACTTCGCCGTTGCTTTCCGGGTTAGCTCCGATATTAACTTTTTCGGTAAACATTCCGCTCATCTTTCCGATAAGCTCCATCGCTTTTGTGGCGGTCTTTCCGTCAAAACTGAATTCTCCGCTTTCAACGTAACTGTGCTTTGCCGAATCCCATACCATCACCGGAACAGCCTGTGTCGCTTTTTCGTAAGTTTCCCAAAGTTCTTTTAAAACTCTCTCTTTGTCCCCGAAACATCTTTCTTTATTGAACTGTTCCTGTAATTCGCGCACACGCGCGGCAACCTTTGCATTTTTTAACAATCTGCTGCCTTCGCTTGCAGCGGAATCTTCCGAATATCCGGCGCGGATCGCTGCTTTCGTCGCGTTATAATCAACAATATATTCCATCGCGAATGCCTCTCGCATTCCTTTAAGCGGCGCCAACCCGCTCCCTCCTTTTCTTAAAGTCGGGCGAAAGCTCCACTCTCCCTCGCCTCCGCCCCAAAAAAAAGAATAAAGGAGTGGAACTCTTTGGTTCCATTTAAAGCATAGCACAAGGCCGGGTCCGTTTATCACCGATTTGTTTTGCCCGGTTTTCCGCATAACAAAGCCAAAAACCGCCGTTTTCCAAAAATGCGAATTTAAAAAAAGCCGAAAGCTTAACGCCTCCGGCTTTTTCTTATCCAAATATCCTTTCCAGATCCTGTGCAATCCCTTCAAGCATCGTTCTCGGATCATAGTCCATGAACAGAACCCCAAGAACAAGGCTGAAAACAAATAACCCTCCGACAATTCCAATTCCCGCCGCCCATGCTTGGATCTCGTCTTTAACGGAAAGTTTCTTTTTCTCTTTCATTGTCATTCTCCTTTCGGTGTTCGACTTCTCCGCAAAGAATATGTCTTTGTTCAAAATCGGCTATATTACAACGGTCATAGAACGGGCACCACATACATTTCCCTTTTTCCGATGTTTTTGAACAGCGAATAGCAACTTCTGCACATTCTGCAATATCGTCATAAATTATCCTCATTGTCATTCTCCTTTTTGTCCATCTGCGCCCCGCAATGCGGGCAGATATCGGAAAGTTTCAGCCTTCCGAAATAATCATAAAGCGGATAATTCCCGCAGTTTGTGCAAATCGTTCTGTCACCGCTTACTTCGTCCCAATGTGCGTGAATAACAGGTTTTGCTTCTATGGTAGGCATCTCATCAATCTTATCGAGAGTATAGAGAACACCGTCTGCAAAACCATCGTTGTAATCGATGTTGCCTTTTAGCCCATATGTAAAAAAGATTCTTTTTCTGTCTATAAGTTCAGCCATTGCCGTTCTCCTTTCTGCTTTCGCAACACGGCATACATTCCGAACAGGGAAGGTTTGTCGCTCCGCAAATTGGTTCCTTTTTTGCCGCTCGGCGGTTCGGATAAACGCATCCAACCGCTTTCTGCGCTGCTTCAAAATCTTCATACCCAACAACCGGGATTTTAATATATCCGCATTTTATTCCAAGTTTTTCCCAAATCTCCATAACTTTTCCCTCGGATTCTTCATCCATAAAAAGAACCGGAATTGGTTTTTCAATTTTCCTTTCGTTGTAAATATGGAGCATTTCGTCCCATTCATCTTTATAAGGTCTCGGCATATCAAAAATCCTCGCTTTTTCTTCTCGATCTATAATAGCTATCTTCTCAATAACAGCTTTTTTGCTGATTCCAAACTTAATAAGGATTTCGTCAACAATTTTCATCAAATCACCTTCTCCGCTTTCTTATAAAACTTGTCGCAACGTCTCTGGAGAGCCGATTCCGAAATATAATATTCCATCGCAACCGCCGTAATGCTCCTTTTGCTGCAAAGCGCTTCGCGCAATGCCTCTTCTTCTCCGTCCGCGCACTCCTCAATAAGCCTGTTGATGGAATTCCGTTTCCGCGGAGAAATGATATCAATATTCTGGCAAAGCCAGTAAATATAGCTTTGCCGTCTTTCATCAAGTCCGAATCTGCTTCCTCCGTGGTATTTCAAAAAGGATCAATCCTCCTCCAAAACAAAATTCCTTCCGAATATTTTAATAAAATCTTCCGTTCTCCAACCGTAATGTTTCATCGCGGCCTTCTGAACTCTCGCCTGGAGCTTCTCCCGCTCCTCTTTGGAAAAATGAACTCCCCTCGGCGGCTCGTTGTGGCAACTGTGGCAAAGATAAACTTTAAGTCCGTAATGTTCCGAAAGTTTTCTGCAGCCTCCTCCGAAAACATGGTGTTCCTCAAGAGGAACTCCCCGCGCTCCGCAAAGAAAACATTGCCCGCTCTTCTTGTCCTGAATAATGCTCCTGCTCATTCTTCCTCCCAGAATTTCCGGATTCCTTCGGAATATCCGTGGTCATATCCGATCTTGAATCCAAGAAAAATTCCAAGAACGGCAATAATCGCCGCAATTATAACTTCTGTCATTTTTTCTCCTTCTTTCTTTTTCTTGTTGCAATAGTAAGCTTTGCAACCCCTATTCCGGCTTTTGTAATTTCCGGGTTTTCGCTTCGAAGATTCTGCCTTGTGATTTCAAGGCTTTCCGCCGCCGAAACCAAAGCAAGGTTCGAAAGTTCAACGTTTTCCCTGTTCCCGTCAAGGAATGTGACTCTGAATCCTTCCGGAATCGGTCCATATTCTTCTTCGTATCTAAGAATATGTTCCTGCTTCCAATCGCGGCTTCTTTCTCCGATTTTTCTCCAAAGGTAACCGTCGCTCTTTTTGCAAATTGTTCCAATCGGAAGTTTGTTAAAAGGAACGTGTCCTTTTCCGAACCATCCTTTTTCTGATCCCTTTGAATAAATTCCTTTCTTGCCTTTGTTTTGGGGAATATGCCCGCTCTCAAAATATCCGGTAATTCCGGAATTAAGCTTTCTGTTTCCGTAAAATGCCTTCATCTGCATCGTGGTATATTCCGTTCCGAATTTTTCATTAAGAACTTTCGCCATTTTGGAATGTCCCATGCCTATATAATTCTGCATTATATAGTCTATAACTTCTTTCGGGTAAAGGTCTGTTTCCTTTTTTCTTCCCTCAAGATGTTTCCTTCCGCTTCGGATCTTATAATTCTGCTTAAGAGATTTCATTTTCCCTTTATCAAAATTTGTTCCGAATTTTTCGTTAACAATAACCGAAAGTTCTTCCGCCGTTTTTCCTTCGGCGTTCTCCCGAACAAACTCAATAACCTCCGGCGGATATGCGTTATATCTTGCCATATTCTTATTCCTTCAGCATTGAAGGAACTTTAAAAGTTTCTCCGCCGTATTCGTTAACTTGCTTCATTGCTTTAAGAGCAAGTTCCCCGTTCTGGATAATAACTTTCGCAACTTCCGTAACGGCTTCCGCCCTTTTAATTTCGTCTTCAAGAACGTCTCCGCAAAGTTCGTCGTCCTGGATTCTTTCTATTGCTTCAAAAAGATAATCGTTCAGCGCAGAAAGATTGTTTCTCATTTCCCTTCATCCCTTCCAAGAATTCTTTTTGCCCGCTCCGGGCTGAATGTGTAATTGCTGTTGTTTCTGCAAGCCTTGCAAGGGCAATCTGCCTTTCCGCAAGCGCAGCAATCGCAATCGACTGAATCGCATTCCGGCTGTTCTTCTCCGAATTCGCAGAAATCGCAAGGATCAACCATCTGTCTCATCCCTTCAATAAGAAGTTCCCGCTCCTCCGCAAGCTTAAAAGCCATTCTTTCAAAAGTTTCTTCCCGGCGTTCCATCAAATTAAATTCTTTAACGGTCATTTGTTCCCCGCTCCTTTCGAAATGGTGTAAACTTCTTCCGGCCATTCCGCGCCGTATTTGTGAAAGTTCCTTTCCGGAATCCCAAGTTTCCGAAGAATCTCCCTGTTGTGGTGAACCGCCGTTTCAAGAACGTTGTTCGCCTCGCCCGGTTCATAAAATCTTTCAATGTTCGTACCGATATCAAGACAAATCTTCTCAAAAGTCTCTTTTGCAATGGGTTTCGGAAGAACCTCAAGAAGATTCGTGATGATCGGTTCAACCATAAGGTACTGCGCAACGTTGATTCCGGTGATAACCTTTCTCGCTCCGGCAATAATTTCGGAATTGCTTTTCGTGAATCCGGAAATATTGACTTTCCCAAAATCGTTGACCGTTGCGTTGTAAAGTTCCTCAAGTTTCCTGTTCATCATGTCGCCTTTCCCCTGGCGAAGAAGAATATTGTTTGCCAAATTTTCCAACTCCTTTATTTGCGTCTTTTTATAAATTCCCGGTGCTCAAGTTTCCGAAGCGCCGGAGAAACGTTTGCGCGTCTGCTTCGCGCAATTTTAAGAAGCCACCTTCTTTCAAGTTCGTTTTTGATTTTTGCTATTTTATAATCTCGGCATCTGCCGTGACATCCAATTCCTTTTTCGGGTTTCGTGCAATGATGGCAACATTCAAACCAATCCATTAAAAACGCCCCTTTCTGATAGGTTTCGGTTTCGGGATCTCAACTTCGAAATATTCCATCCATTCATAACCGGAAATTTCGTGGAACCCGCTCCGGAAGGTCTCTCCCTCCTTGTTTTTATAAAGAGCAAATCCCGCTCTGGCCTTCGGTTCTTTCTTCCAAGCTTTCGCCGGAACAACCTCATAAACCGGTTCCGGATGAATAAGGTTCTGGCTGCACCAGAATCTCTTCTTGTGCTTTTTACCCTCTTTCCATCTTTTCGCCGTGCTTTTGCTTTCTTTGATGAAATATGCCGCAAGATCCGCGTGGTTCCCTCTGTCGTCCAGCATCGTGATGCTGACATACGCGTTTCCGATAACTTTCTTCCAGGAATCTTTAATGATTTTCGCGTCCATATCGTTGAGCACCATATGAATATGCGGATTGCTCATTCTTTTCGTCTCAATAGCAAGAACATATTTGAGCACCGTTCCCGCTTTTTTTGTTTCCCTTTTGAGCACCGTGAGAAATTTCCTCGCGTCTTCCTCGATCTGTTCAAAATCCTGAGGCTTGTCCCCGTAATGAAGAACAACGTGAAGATCGTTTTCCGAAAAATTTGCGTTCAAAAGCCAACGCAGCTTCTCTTCCGCTTTTCTTTTGTTAACTTTCTGCTGCGCCTCTTCCGTGTTCCCGAAGTTTCTTGCCCTTTTTGCGCCTTTGGTGTGAATCCTGGGTGTGAATTCCTTCTTTGTCTCAATAACCTTCCCGGCAACAACCGTTCTTTTAACGTAAGGCATGATAAAAAACTCCTTTCTTCTTCCTTTGGGTGCAGCTTCGCTGTGGCAGGGGGAGGGAATTCTGCCGAAACCGGAGGAACCGGTGTTCCCTCCCCCTGCAACCCCCGCCTTTCCGGTTTTCGCTCCGGAAAAGCAAAGGGTGAAAATCAACAACATTAATATCTCTTACCGAAGCGGAATCCGCATCGTAATGCGGTTTTTCTGTCCTTTGTTTTTGTCCGTTTTTAATTCAAATCCGCCCGGAAAAACCTTCGTTTTCCCGGAAAAATTTCAGTTAAAAACCTGTTCCCTAAAAAAGTGCCAAAGAAAGGCGAAAACCTTAAAAATAAGGTAATCGCCTTTTAATATTCATTTGAATCTGCAAATAAATTTGCTGATGCTCTGGTCGTGATGTTCGCATTTCATGCAATGCTCTTCGCAAATAACGCCCTTGTGCTTAGGGCAATGGATCTTCGCGCCTTTAATTTCCCCGCAGATCCGGCATCCCGCCTTTTTCTCCGCCTCCGCAAAAATCCTTCTGCAGTTTTCTTCGCTGAGTTCCGTCCGGATCGTTTTCTCAAAGTCCGGACAAAATCCGTTCCTGCAATCAAATCGGTGCTGAACACTTCCGTCCGGCAATATCTCCGATTCCATATATTTCATCGCCTTTCCGCATCTCGGACAAACGATCTTCGCGGCCATTGCCGCCTGCTCCTGCCTGCGTAGTTCCAGAAGGTCCTGCTCTCCAAGAATCTCCTTTGCGTTTTCCCAGATTTTCGGAGAAACTCCTCTGTAAACCCTCATGTTTCTTCCCTGGCAATCGCAGGAATATATTCCGATCACAAGGTCGCAGTATCTGATAGCAACGCAGGAATATTCCTTCCCGCATTTTCCGCAAGTCGGCGCAATTCCGTTGAAAAAGCTGAAAAGCTCTTCAATCTTCTTTCCGGGAATCTCCAAAGCGCTCCCTCCAATCCTTGACCTTAACGGCAAGCGCGTGGATGCTGTATCTTCTGCCGCTCTTGTCGCTTTTTTCAAGCGAAACTTCAAAAGTCGAAACCGGGTTGTTTTCGGAATCCCAATCCCAGAAACGCGCGATTATGTTCGGGAACTTTCCTCCGTTGATTTCAAACTGAATTTCCTTTTCGCTCCCCGCTCTTTCAAGCTCCTCGTTAAGTTCAAGAACTTCCGCAAAAAGGATCTTTGCCGCCTCAACCTTTTCCTTGCTGTATTTCAATTTATTTCGCCTTCTTTTTCTTTCGTTTATAATAAGGACATTCCTCAACGGAACATCCTCTGGGTTTCCCTGTCGCGCAACAAAAGTCGCAGATGCTTACCATGCTTACCTTTTTTCGGTATTCGCATCCTCTGCATCTCAAAGGCGTGTGCTGACATCCTTTTTTAAAGCTCATCTTTTATTTCTTTTCCTTTCCGCAACGGTTCCCGCTCCGATTCCGGCAGAAAAGCTGATAACAAGAAGAACCGTGCAAAGCGGAATATTTTCCGCGGCGATCCAGGCCGCTATAATTCCAAAAAAGCAAATAGCCTCAAAAGTTTTCATAAAAACGCCTCTTTTTTCTCCTCTTCGGTGAACCGAAGAAATTTAATAAGTGTCTGAACTTCGCCAAGTTCAAATTTTTCCGGATTCTTTTTCTTCCTTGCAAGGGTCCTTGTCGAAATCTGAAGAACCTTCGCAAGCTGCTCCGGCGAAATTCCGTAAAAGCTTCTCTTTTTGTCGAGAATCGCCGTAAAGTTTTTCGGGTTCATCGTTTCGCCCCCTCAAGCCTTGACCGCTTTAATCGGCGCCCAGGTTCTGAAAGAACCTCTTCCGGGAATGTCCCATTCAAGAAGAACGCCTTTTTCGCTTTTCTTTACGATCTTCGGTTCGTAAAGCATAGCAAATTCCTTCTGCATTCCGTCAAACGCCTTGCGAATAAACCAATATTCAACTGTCATTTTGTTTCAGCTCCTTTTCTGCGCCCCTTGTCAAAGGGGAGATGGGCCACTTCGTGGCGAGGGGATTCTTTCCGGGTCTTGCCGGGCGGCGGAAATCGTCTGCACTTTCCGTCGTCCGGTCTTGTTAGTGAAAAGGAATGAACTGAACAGCTCAAAGTCACCGCTAAAACTTCGGCCGTCCGGCAAAACCCGGAAGTTTTGCCTTTGTTTGGCGACAATCTATTAAATCAAGCACAGCAAAGGGCGGCGGGCGTAAAAAACAGAATGATTAGTTTAAGGAATAAATGCTTTTTAAGGAGTACTTACGGAGAATGCCAAACCAAGAACGGAAAAAAATTCAGAGGCGACTTCTGGAAAAAGTCTGAAGAAGAACCGCCGCCCTTTGCTGTGCTCAATCGCTGCTATTTGTTCAAGCACTTTGTTGCTCATTTGGTGACTTTTCGGCTATAAAAAAACCGGCAAGTTCGCCAACAGAAATTTCAAGAACTGCCGAAAGAGCATTAAGATCGTTAACGTCCGGCAGCATCTTTCCAATAGTTATCTTATTAAGGCGCTGTCTGTCCCATCCAAGCGCTCTGGAACAGGCAGCTTCGGATTCAAATTTATTTTTAATGGCTCTATCTAACCCTTCAATTTTGCTTGCCACAAAATCGCTCCTTTCTCTTGTCGCTCATTTGGTGACTTAATAATAGCACTTTATTTTTTGATTGTCAACACTTTGGCGACATTTTTTTAAAAAATATTTTATTTTGTCTTGATTTTGGCGACTGTCATTGTTATAATGACATTGTAACAGTAAGGAGGCCAGTTATTATGACTTTTGGTTCCAAATTAAAACAGATCAGAATATCTATGGGGCTTTCTCAGGAAGAATTTGCTGCAAAGCTTAACACTACAAAACAAGTTATTAGTCGTTATGAAACCGAACAGCGAACCCCGAAAATAACAATCGCACAAAATTATGCCGAAATTCTCAACGTTCCGCTTAATGATTTGATTGATAATAATATTGAATTAAATATTAAAAAAAGCATCCCCGTTTCCGAAGATGCTCTTTCCGATGATGAAATGCTTTTAATCGATTTGTTCAGGCAGATTCCTTCCGAATCTCGTCCTCTTGTTCTGTCGATGATAAAGGCCGCTCTAAAAAATCTTTGATTATTTTTACCGCAACCAAAATTGCCGCCGTTGGATCCTTCGCTTCGCGAATGGCTTCCAAAAGTTCCTGCTCTTCTCTCGTAAGCACGAAAAACACCCGCCTTTCCAACAACGGCATTTTTTATGTTCGCAAGATACCGAGATTTTTAAAATCGTTCATTACAATGCAGATTTTTTTCGGTATCATACCAGATCACTTTCTTTCTTTTTTAATAATAAAAAAAGACCTCGCAAAACAGCAACGAAATAAATAACGAAGCCGCTGAAAAGTCTTGTAACCGAAATCCGGTTCACGGCACCAGGAAGAAACTTCCGAATAGTTGATGCCGTAACGAAACTACTCCCTTTTCGGTGGGAATCTTAAATTGTGGCTCCATTATATTCTTTTTTTCGCAATTGTCAATACTCTTTTTTATCAAAAAAGAAAAAAATTTTTCGTCTTGCCTTTTCCGAACATATGTTCTTTTCTTGCCTGAATCTTACCACCAAATGTGTTATTTTGCAATACCAAAACCGCACCAATAAGGAGAATTATATTATGTATTACGATCCCGAAGAAGATTTCCGTCAACCGGAACCGGATATTGATGAAGAACTTAAAAGATTAAAAAGCCAAAAATATATTGCAGAAAAAGAATATAAGCAATCCGAAAAAGCTCCGGCAGATCAGATTAAATATTATTATTCTTTGCTCGCAATCGAAGAACGAAAAAGCGAACTTCTTGATAAAAAATATTGGAAAGAAAAAGTTTATTCCGCAGATCTTTCTTCTAAATTTGAAAAATTAAAAGAAAAATATCAGCATGAAAACAACTCTTCTTTATATTTATATTTATTATCAGGATTTTTTTATCTTGTTTCTTCTTTCGGTTTCCCGGATAACATTTTACGTTTTCTTTTATTAACTCTTTTTTCCGGTCTTTTTTCTTTGCCTTTTATGCTTGTATGCGGTTTTCTTTTTCATGTTCCAACCTATTATTTTTCAAAGTATTCCAAAATTGTTGTTATAGTTGCTTTTATAATTACCGCTTTAGTTTTAACTCTATCGGCCAATAATCGCATTTAATTGAAGGAGAAATCAATGAAAGCAAAAAAACTTCCTTCCGGTTCCTGGCGCTGCCAGGTCTATGCCGGGAAAGATGAATCCGGAAAGCGCAAATATAAATCCTTTACCGCTCCGACAAAAAAGGAAGCGGAACTTCTTGCCGCGCAATTTTCAATCGAAAAAGAAGTGTTCCAGGATAAGAACAATCCTCTTTTCCGTGATGCTATGGCAAATTACAACGAAGCAAAAAGCAACGTGCTTTCTCCTGCAACTATACGAGGATATTCAAGCCTTGCCGAAAATGCTTTCCCGGAACTTCTCGATGTTCCGATCATGTCGATTGATTCAAAGATGGTTCAAAAATGGATAAACCGTTTTTCCGTCGGCCGTTCTCCAAAAACAGTTCGCAACGCCTCCGGCTATCTTCAAGCTGTCCTTGGTCTTTACAACGTACCGCAGCGCATCGATATAACTCTCCCCCAAAAGAAACCTGTAGATTACCATGTTGTCACGGATGAAGAACTGAGCGCCCTTTTAAAACATTGTAACGGAAATGCTCTCGGAATAGCTGTTGCCCTTGCGGCTTTTGTTCCTGCCCGCCGCTCCGAAATCTGCGCTTTGAATTACGAAGATATCGACCGCAAGCGAAACACCGTAACAATCAACAAAGCAATGGTCGAAGACGAAAATTCCCAATGGGTCGTCAAAGTTCCGAAAACCTATTCAAGCTATCGTGTCGTATCTCTTCCAAAAGAAATAATCGATATGATCCCAAACGGAAACCCGAAAGACCGGATAATGCAATGCACACCCAACTCCCTTGCCAATCGTTTCCGCCGCGCTTTGAAGACTTTGAAGATGGATTTCCGTTTCCATGATCTCCGGCATTATGGCGCAACTTTCCTCTATGCTCAAGCTGAAATTCCTATAAAAGAAATTATGGCGCGCGGCGGTTGGCAAAACTCCTCAACGCTTGAAAATATCTATTCTCACACCCTTCCGGAGTTCCAGAAAGCCGCAACCGAAGCCGTTTCCGCCAAATTCAGCGCCATAATAAAATAGGCTCATGCAACACAAAATGCAACACGGCATTAAAAAAATGGCTTAGTAATGCCATACGGTATGGGGTTCAAGTCCCGTCACTCAGACCAAAATAAAAAACCGCACAATAGTGCGGTTTTTTTGTTTTTCCGCATACTTATGCCGTTTTCTTCAATTTTCCCTAATGACAAATTTGTCCGCTTTTTGACATATTTGTCCGCTTTTTGACATATTTTTCAGCGCCATGCAACACGAAATGCAACACGAAATTCAACAAAAAGAAAAGAGGCCTTCCGGCCTCTTTTCTTTACATTTCCTTATACTGATTTTGAAGAAGTTTGATTTTTGCCGCTTTCTCAATATCTTTCTCGTGAAGGTACTCATAAACCGCCATCATTGCTGCCGGCGGATCTCCGCGTTCCTTTCTGTGTTTTTCAATAACGGCAACAACTTCTCCGTGCAGCATATTAACGTGGTTCATTTCCTGCATCGAAATGTCGTAAAGAACCCTTGCAACGTCCGGGAACTCTTCTTTATAATGCAAAGCGCATCTCGCATATTCCTCCGCGCCGTCAAGTTCTTCTTCAATCATTTCGGAAAGCTCTCTTATAACTTTCATAAAATTCCTCCGGTAATTTCTCTGTAAATTTCATCAACGTCCGCGGCTGTAAAGCTCATTTTGCCGAACATCGGGATTTCAACGGATAATTTCCCCTTGCGGTCGATTTCCCGTTTAAGGTCGCGCATAATCGGTTCAAGGTCAACGTTGCCCTCAGAATCCATAACAGCAAAAGTTCGAACAATTCCGTTCGCCATCAAACTCTGCTTCAAACTTTCCGGGTTTCCGATGATTCTGCCAACGGCGATCCTTGCAACAACCTCCTGCCAATCGTTCATTTTTGCAAAAAGATTATTGTTGAAATATTTTAAAAGTCCATCTATCACACGGTTAAATTCAACCATCAAATCACCTTCTTAATTAAAATAAGGGAGCGGAAGAACCCGCTCCCTTTTGTTTTAACCGTTAACCGGTTGTGGTAGGAGCAGGAGTTACGGAAACAGTAACATCACCCCAACCGGGACAGATGCTGCCGTTCGAAACAACGCGTTTGGTAAGAGCCATAAGCTCTGCAACATCGCTTCTAATGCAGCCGATGGTTGCAGTATTAACTGCGTTGTAGGTTCTCTGGTCGCAAAGTTCGTGCTCAACAACAGCAAATTTTCCGTCAACATATTTATAAAGTTCAAGGATCTTGCCGTCGGTATAGATGTTGGAATCGCGAAGTTTTACTTCGGTTTCAAGTTCTGCAATTCTTGCGTTCTGCTGTGCTTCGTAACGATTTACAAAATGATCTTCCGCACATCCGTTCTGGCCCATGCCAAAGATGTTTCCAAGACCACCCCCGTTAAGTGCACCAAGAGCGCCGACAATACCGGTTACAAGACCTGCCGTTGCAATACCGGTTGTGCTTTTGCTCGCATATTCATTCTGATATTCCATAAATTTTCACCTCTTTATAAAAATTAATCTGTAAATCGCGTTGCGCACCCGCTCTTTACGGTTTAATTGTACAAAAAAAGCACCCGTTTGAAGAGTGAACAAACGAGTGCTTTTCGGGTAATTTATGGTGATTTAAAGATGTCTAAAAAGCTTTTCCGAGGCTTTATATATTCTCTTTTTAATCGTGTCAACGTCAAGACAGAATTCCTCCGAAAGGTCTCCGTAAGGAACCCCGTCCAGATAATGCCTTTTTAAAAGCTTTCTGTCTTCCTGGTTAAAGATCCAACTGTCTATAAGCTGAACCCAACCGTCATATGGCCGTTCCGGGTCCATATCTTCAAGTTTTCTTTTCATTTATGACCACCTTTTGTAATCAGAATAACGCAAACCGCGCTGAAAATAGCTTCGGAAAGAACAAGCGCTTTGATAAGCCTGTTTATGATCCTTTCCTTTCGGAACATCGCCGCTTCGTGCGCCGCAAAAGAAATCTGTTTAAGTTCTTTCTCCATCTTCTTTTCCTTTCTTAATAAAGTTCCCGTCTTCGTCAATGGCTTTCCCGTGCTCAAGAACCCCGTTCTTGATTTTGATATAGCCTTTCTTGTGGTAATAAACCTCTTTCCCTTCCGGGTCTTTCCCGACGTTCCAACATTCTTTCCCGTCAAGAACAATCGGTTCCGCATTAAAGTTCGGTTCTTTCAATTTTAATCTCCTCCGTTCTCTTTCCAGTAAGCATCAAAGCCTTTGTCATATCCTTTAATAAGCTTGTAAAAAGCTTCTGCCTGGTAATAAGTTGCTCCGGCGTTCATGTAAGCATCAATATATTGCTGTTTTTTCTTACAACCTTTTCCTGCCGCATACCATTTCGCAATGTCTTTTGCGGTAGCACTTCCGTCGGCATTATATTTTGCAAGGAAATAATCGCCTTTGGATTCCTGCTTTTTGTTCGCCATGCCATATTTAAAGGTAACTTGTCTGTAATAATCTTTGTTTTCGGTAAGATTATAAAAACCTTGTGCCTTTGAATAAGGTGCGCCTGCGTCGGTAAGTGCT
>JAFYOZ010000106.1 GCA_017547705.1 Oscillospiraceae bacterium | reverse complement strand
GCAACGGGAAGATTGGATAAGGTTTCTGCCGCGGCGCTGGAAGAATCTTCCCATGCGGTGGAACTTTCGATAAAGCTTTTGGGTTCCCTCTGTTTTTGGAGCGGAATTATGAAAGTTGCGGAAAAAAGCGGAATGGTGGATGCTCTTCGGTATCTTCTGATGCCGCTTTTAAAGTTGATTTTCCCCGGAATAAAAAACGAGAAAAAGGCTCTTGGCGCAATTTCCATGAATCTTGCATCAAACCTTCTCGGACTCGGAAATGCGGCAACGCCTCTTGGAATTTCCGCTATGAGGGAGCTTCATAAACTTTCCGGTTTTTCCTCCGCCGCAACAAAAGAGATGGTCTGTTTTGTGGTGATGAACACCGCTTCTCTCCAGCTTATTCCAACAACCGTTGCCGCATTGCGGCTGGAAAACGGCGCAGAAAAACCGCTGGATATTCTTCCGGCGGTATGGCTTGTAAGTATCTGTTCTCTTGGAATCGGAATCATATCCGCAAAGCTTTTTTATCCGAAGGAGGATAAAATATGATCGGCGGTTTTGCGGTTCTTTCGGTTCTTGCGTTTATCATCGGTTGGGCGATTATAAAGAAAACGGATGTTTTTTCTGTTTTTATCGAGGGAGCAAAAGATGGAATGAATTCCGCAATAGGGATTCTTCCGGCTCTCTGTTTTTTGATGACAGCTGTCGGAATGATAAGAGAAAGCGGCGCTCTTGAATATATAACGGAGATTTTATCCCCGATTATTGATAAAATCGGTTTTCCGCCGGAGGTACTTCCTCTTGCCGTGATAAGGCCTTTTTCCGGTTCCGGGGCATTGGGGTTTTATGAAGAACTCTGCAGGAATCTTAAAACCGGCTCTTTCGAGGAGATGACGGCTTCCGTTTTGATGGGAGGAAGTGAAACAACCTTTTATACCGTTGCGGTATATTACGGTGCTGTTGGAATAAAAAAGGGCAGGAACACCGTTCCTGCCGCTTTATCGGCGGATATTGCCGCCGCAATATTAAGTGCTTTTTTTGTTAACCTTCTTCTTCGGTAGTTTCTTCATCAAAAAATTCATCTCCGGGAACCTGTGCAAGAGAATGAGAATATCGTTCCATGAGATATTTTGAATAGATTGCTTCAGAAACTGCGTAATAGGGGATTGCCCAAATAAGAGGAAGAATCAAAACAGAAAGCAAGGCCCAGCCCATAAAAGAGAACTTGAACTTAAGCAAAGAAACCCTAAGTCCTTTTGTTGCCTTTACGGAAAGGGAAAAAGATTTAAAAATTCCGCTTTTGTTTATGAAATAATATCTTGCA
This sequence comes from Oscillospiraceae bacterium, assembly GCA_017547705.1. GTDB lineage: Bacteria > Bacillota > Clostridia > Oscillospirales > Ruminococcaceae > UMGS1668. Next base: position 16,165 of record JAFYOZ010000106.1, on the reverse strand, counting down.
AGATGCCAGCGCTGGATAAAAATAAGCCAAAGGGAAAGGCAAAGGATAATAAGAGAAATCGCAATGCAGCAAGCGGAAATCTTAATAAGCTGAAGAGTTCTTCCGGTTTCAGGAAGATAGTTGTATGCGATATAAAAAAGCGCTGTTCCCGGGGCAGCAGCAAAAGCACCGGAAAGGATTGTTCTGATTCCGTAGAAAATTTCAAAAAGAAGGGTTCCGAAGAATTTTCTTCCGGATGAAAACATATCAAAAAGGGTGGAGATGCTTTCATCCTTTCCTTCCGCAAAGGAAAAATGGAGCTTTGTATATCCCATGGCGATTACGGAAAGAACGATGAAATATAAAACAGAACAGCCTCCGGTTATACAGAGAACCTCTATCGGAGGATTTCCCGATGCAAAATAATCAAGATGAATGGCTTCCGTTCCCATAAATACAAGAAGGAGAACGGATTCCATAAGGCTTATGGCAAGATATGCAAGAAAAACAATAAGCATCGCGGCGACGGTTCTTCCGCCGCAAAAACGAAGAGCCTTTCTTGCATCACTTTTGATTATTCGAAAAAGTTCCATTCACGTTCCTCCTCGGAAAGCTCTGGTTCCTCATAATCTTCGTCGCGGTTTTCAAAAGGCAGGGAAGAGATTACCTCGAAACACTGGTCATGCATCCACATGGAAACGGAAGTGCTGAGAGTATATCCGCAGCCGCTGTTGGTTGCCCAATATCTCATCTCCTGCTTCGGATATCCGCACATGGCGCAAAGACCCATGATAACGGTTCCGTGGGTGATGACGGCGGTTTCGATAAGATGATTTTTTGACATATCCTTGATGATGTCATCAAGAGCGCAGGCGATTCTTCCGGCGAATTCGTCGGATTTTTCTCCGCCGGGAGGAGGACATTTTCCCTCGACCCAGCCAACGAAAGCAGGATTTTCCATAAGTTCGATTATGGGCTTTCCATCAAAAGAACCGAGGTCGCATTCGCGAAGCTCGTCCATGATTTCAAAATCCGTTTCAGGAAAGAGGATATCCGCAGTCTGGCGGCAGCGAAGCATGGGGCTGCAATATACCTTTTCTGCATAGGGGTACTGATATGTTTCCATAAGTTCCCTAAGTTCCTGTGCTCCTTCGGGAGTAAGAGCAGGGTCGCTCTTGCATCCAAGACAGATTTTTTTCTCCGGGTCTTCAGCCATTCCGTGGCGGATGAGATGTATTCTGTAAGTTACCATATTTCCTCCTGATTTATGCTTTACAAAATGTATGAATTGATTTATAATATACAAACAGTTATCGAAAAAAGGGGAATTTTATATATGAAATCCGATTTTCCGCGAGTTCTCTCGCTTTTAAGGAAAGAAAAGGGAATAAGCCAGAAAGATGCCGCAAAGGAACTTGGAATTTCCCAGGCTCTTCTTTCCCATTATGAAAAAGGTATCCGCGAATGCGGTCTTGAATTTCTTATAAAAGCTGCAGATTTTTATGGAGTTTCTGCGGATTATCTTCTTGGAAGAAGCCTTGATCCGGACGGCATGACCATTAATTTTGAGGATATTCCGGAACCGGATTCCGCAAAAGACAATATGATTTCCGGAGCGGGTGTTCTTCCGGTTATGAACAAAAAGCTTATTGCAAACTCCCTCAATATCGTTTTCGATCTTCTTGCAAAAAGCGGAAGCAAGGAGCTTACAAAACAGGTTTCCGGCTATCTTATGGCTGCGGTTTACCGCATGTTCAGAATCATCTATGCTTTTAATCCGAAGAACAACCTCAATACTTTCGGTGTTCCTAATTCCGGCGCACTTGAAAGCGCAGATGCATATATGAAATCCTGCGAAGCAAAAACAAGAAGAATGGAAAGCGATCCTTCCGTAAAAACAGAAAACATCTCCGTTTCTTCCGAAAGCATTGCAAGAACATATCCGCTTTTTGCTTCAAGCCTTTTCAGCCTTATCAAAAACTGCGAAGATAACATGGATAAGTAATATATATTTTACCATGCCTTTGCTGGAATTTAAACCCGAATATTGTAAAAATTTATGGACAAAGACAAATTTTTCTGTCTTTGTCCTTTTTTGTTCCAATGTTTACAGCTTATTAATTGACAAGGAAAGAGGATTTGTATTATATTATAATATAGAAAAATATATAACTTAATTGGAAAACAGAGGAGGTGTTCCGTTTTATGAAAAAAATATTTATGTTTATGGCGGTTTTTGCTCTTGCCCTTTCTTTTTCCGGCTGTTCAATTTTAGAAACGGATACCGAATCTATGATGCATCCTCCGCTTTTAAGTATCGAGCAGGAAAAACTTAACGATGCCCTTAAAAAAGTTGCAGGAGAAAACTATACCCTTAAATATCCGAAAAACGGAGAGACAAACTCCGCATTTATTTTCAGGGATCTTGATAACGACGGAACCGACGAAGCTGTTGCTTTTTATTCCTCCGTTGATGAAAGCACGAGAATAAATGTACTTAAAAATGAAAATAACGACTGGGTCTCCGTATATGAAGCCGCCGGATTTTCCGGAGAGATCGAAAGCGTTGAATTTGTAAAAATCGATGAAAAATCCCCTGCAATGGTTATAGGCTGGGAAGGAGAAATAGGAGTTTACAGATTCGGAAAGAACCGTATAGAAACTCTCCATACCGCAAGCTGTGACGGCGGAGTGATTCTTGATATAAATGAAGACGGATTTATGGATATTGCCTTTTTTAACGGAGAAGCCATCGACCGTTCTTTCTTTACCGTTCTTTATCGCGGAGAAAACGGAATCGTTCTTACGGATGAAATTATCGTAAACGCAAAATTCGATTCCCTTCTTTCCATGAAAACCGGAAAAATCGATGAAGGTACAACGGCGCTGTTTATCGACTCCATAATTTATGACGGAGTTTATCTTACGGAGGTTGTAACCCTCGATGACGGAAAAGCAGTAAGATATACCCTTGCGGATTTTGTAAAATATGAGGATGAAGAGGAAGAAGAAAACGAAGTTTCTTCCGGAACCATAATCGTAGTGGGTTCAAACCTCGGAAAACGCGGAATCTTCCTCCGCAATACGGAAGTAAGCTGTATGGATATCGACGGGGACGGAATCATGGAAATGCCCGTGGAAATCCGCGAAGACTATGCGAACAAAAAGACGGATAAAATCTATTATCTCCAGTATGTAAACCTTGTCCAAACGGAACAGGAAAGTGAAGAATCTCTTCATATATCCGAAAAAGAGGCTCTTTCCGTATGGAGCGGAATTGCAAACCCCGCCGGAGGATATCTTTTTGAACTTCCGGAAATCTGGAGCAAGGACGCAAAGGTAAGCATAGATTCCGCAAGCAGCGAAATGCTTTTTGTGGATAAAGATACCGGCGAAGTCCTTTTAAAAATCTGCGCTGCGGATAAAAACGATTACCAGGATAAATACGAGGATTATATCCTTGTTGCAGAAAACGCAACGAAAAATTACTATGTAAAAACTTTTATGGAACCGGAAAATAAATTCTATATCGACCCGGAAACTTTTGAAGAATGTTTTAATTTTATATAATCGGCAGGAGGACTGAAGAATGAAAAAACTTCTTGTATGTGAAGACGAAGACGCTATCCGCGAATTTGAAGTTATAACCCTTCGCCGCGCAGGATACGAGGTTGTTGATGCCTGCTGCGGAGAAGATGCTCTTAAATATTTCGAGGCTGCACCGAACGATTTCAGCGTTGTGCTTCTCGATGTTATGATGCCCGGAATCGACGGTTTTGCTGTTTGCCAGCGCATCAGAAAACAAAACAGCAATGTCGGAATCATTATCCTTTCCGCAAAATCTCAGGAAATGGATAAAGTTAACGGTCTTATGCTTGGTGCAGACGACTATATCACAAAACCTTTTTCTCCCAGCGAACTTACCGCAAGGGTTGATGCAATCTGCAGAAGAATTTCCGTAACTCCGGAAAACAGCCATAGCGATGAGCTTGTTTCCGGCCCGTTTAATCTCAATATCCTCAGCAGAACCCTTACAAAGAACAAGGTTCCGATAGACCTTACTCAGGTTGAGTTCCAGCTTATGGAGCTTTTTATGAGCAACGAGGGAACTGCGCTTGAAAGAAAAAATATCCTCATCAGAATCTGGGGAGAAAGCTATAACGGCGATGATAAAATCGTTGACGTTAACATAAGAAGACTCCGCATGAAGATTGAAGAAGAACCCTCTAACCCTGCACATCTCCAGACCGTTTGGGGCTATGGTTATAAATGGATGGCATAATATAAGATTTTAAAAAAGATGAAAGGAGGCGCCGGACTTGAAAATAAAAATGAAAAAGATAACAGCTCGCTGGCTTTTTAACAGTCTTGGCGTCATTCTTGTTATTCTTATAAGTCTTGAAATCGCCGTTGCTTTTTCCATAAAGAACTATTATTACGAAAGCGTAGAAAGAGTTATGACTGCACAGTCGGAAACCATTTCCGGCCTGCTATCAAAATATACGAGAGAGGAAAAAGGCGATTATGAGGGATATTTCCATACGCTTGTAACCTCTTTTGAAAAACGAAACATGATGGAGCTTATGGTAATAAGCCAGAGCGGAGAGGTTGTTTTAACTTCCAGCGGATTTATTCCAAAAGCGGATTCCGTAACGGAGGATTGGAAAAAAGCCGTTATCTTTGAAGAAGGCTTTGCATCATATATAGGCGAAGCCGGCGGAGAAAAGGTTATGTCCATAACCGTTGTTCCGGAAGGAAAGACAGAAACTTTTACCTCCTTCCGCCTTGTAACATCCCTTTCGGAAGTTGACAGACAGATAACTTTTGCAATTCTTGGAACAGCCTTTATCGGTATTGCGATTATCTTCTTTGTTATCGTTTCCGGTTCCTATTTTATAAACTCCATAGTAAACCCGGTTGGCGAAATCGGCGAAGCCGCAAAGAAAATCGCCGAAGGAGATTTTAACGCAAAAATCGAGAAAAAAACCGATGATGAAATCGGCGATCTTTGCGATACCATAAACTATATGGCGGATGAACTTGGCGCAACAGAGAGAATGAAGAACGATTTTATCTCCTCCGTTTCCCATGAACTTCGAACTCCCCTTACTGCAATAAAAGGCTGGGCAGAAATGCTCGAAGATTCTTCAAAAGATAATACCATTGATAATTCGACCCTTCTTCGCGGAATGGGCGTTATCATTGGAGAAACAGAGCGCCTTTCCGTAATGGTTGAAGAACTTTTGGATTTTTCAAGACTCCAGAGCGGAAGAATGGTTCTCCAGCCTATGAAGCTTGATATAATCGCGGAACTTTCCGAAGCGGTTCTTACCTTTGAACAGCGCGCAATCCGCGAGAAAAAGGACCTTATTTATACAGAAAGCGACGATATAATCCCTGTTATGGGCGATAAAAACCGCCTGCGCCAGGTTTTCGTTAATATAATAGACAACGCCCTTAAATATAGCGATGAAGGCGGAAGCGTTACCATAACCGCCGTCAGAGCAGAAAAAGGTTTTGTGGATATTGCCGTAAAAGATACCGGTATCGGTATTCCGGCAGATCAGCTTGAAAAAGTAAAGACAAAATTCTTTAAGGGTAATGCAACCCGCCGCGGAAGCGGCATCGGTCTTGCCGTTGCGGATGAAATAATCCGTATGCACGGCGGCGAAATAAACCTCGACAGTATTGAAGGCGAAGGAACAACCGTTGTTATCCGCCTGCCTGTTGATAAATAAAAAAGGAGAAAAAATGGATAAAAACGAAAAACAGTCCTGCACAATAAAAACCTCCGTTGGCGGACAGGCACTTCTTGAAGGCATTATGATGAAAGGCCCGTATAAAAGCGCCATGGCCGTAAGAAAACCAAACGGAGAAATAGATCTTTCCACTTGGGAAACAAAACAGCTTACCGGTATCAGAAAAGTTCCCTTTGTTCGCGGAACTTTTAACTTCATCGATACCCTTATCAAAGGCTATGAATGCCTTATGAAATCCGCAGAAATCTCCGGACAGGAGGAAGAACCGGATAAATTTGAGCTTTGGCTCAACAAAACTTTTGGAAAGGCCGCCGGAAGCGTTTTCAGTTTCCTCATCACCCTTGTTGCCGGCGTTTTGGCAATCGGTCTTTTCTTTGGTGTTCCTGCTCTTATTACAAACCTTGTTTCCGAATATATCACCAATAAAGTTGCCCTTTCCGCAATCGAAGGCATTATCAAAATCGGCCTTTTCCTTGTGTATATAATCGGTGTTTCCAACATGAAAGATATCAGAAGAACTTTTATGTATCACGGTGCGGAGCATAAAACAATTTTCTGCTATGAACAGGGCCTTGAACTTACTGTTGAAAATGTAAGAAAACAGCAGCGCTTCCACCCCAGATGCGGAACAAGCTTTCTTCTTATCGTTCTTGTTGTAAGCATTCTTGTTTCTTCCGTAATCACCTGGGAAAGCGTTTTGATCCGCGTTCTTCTTAAGATTGCGATGCTTCCCATAACCGTTGGAATCTCTTATGAGATCATCAAATTTGCCGGAAGACACGATAACTGGCTTACAAGAATAATTTCTGCTCCGGGTCTTTGGCTCCAGAATTTTACCACAAAAGAACCGGACGACAGCATGATCGAAATCGCCATTGCGGCAGTAACTCCCGTTCTGCCGGAAAATCCGGAGGATGCGGCATTCTGATGAAAGTAAAAGAAGTTTTTGATAAAATAGTAAAACTTTTTGATGAGGCAGGAGTTGATTCTCCTGCCTTTGAAGCATCTGTGATGCTTGAAGATATATTGGATCTTCCGAGGCAGGCAGAGATTTTTGCGACAGAAACGGTGCTCAACCATGAGCAGAAAGAAAAAATTCTTGCTGCAGCAGAAAAAAGAGCAGAGGGATATCCTCTTCAATACATCATCGGAAGCTGGGAATTCTTCGGAAGAAAATTCTTCGTCGGAGAAGGCGTGCTCATTCCAAGACCGGAAACAGAGCTTTTATGCGAAACGGTGCTCAAATATTTTTCCCGCAGCATGCCGCCAAAAATCGTCGATCTTTGTTCCGGTTCCGGCTGTATTGCCATAACATTGGCAAAAGAAATAAACGGTGCGGATGTAACCGCTGTGGAGCTTTATAAAGAGGCTTTCGGCTACCTTGAACGCAACAATAATCTTCACGGAAACTGCGTAAAAACGGCTTTAAGAGACGCTCTGGAGCCTTTTGGAACCTTCGACTGCGTCGTATCCAATCCTCCGTATATCACCGGCGAAGAGATGGAGGAACTCCAGACGGAAGTTACCCATGAACCAAAGACAGCTCTCTTTGGCGGAAGCGACGGACTCGATTTTTACAGAGCCATCGCAAAGAACTGGTATGGCCATATTAACAGCGGCGGACTTCTTGCTTTCGAAATCGGAGACACCCAAGGAGATTCGGTGCTCAAAATTCTTGAAGATAACGGATACAAAAACTGCGGCGTGCTCAAAGATTACGAGGGCCGCGACAGGGTCGTTACAGGAACAAAATATTAAAAAAATAAAAGCGGCGCTTCCGTTTTGGAAGCACCGCTTTTTTTGTTTTGCAAAAATTATCCCCAGATTGCCATGGCAACAGTTGCAAAAGCCATAAGGAAAAGTCCAAAGCCGCTTTTTCTGCTCAGCTTTTCGCCAAAAACAAAATACGAAAAAGCAACGGCAACAAGGATGCTGAGTTTATCGATAGGAACAACGATGCTGACTACTCCGTTTTGAATGGCATAATAGTAGCAAAGCCATGAAGCACCGGTTGCAATTCCGGAAAGGCAGATAAAAAAGAGTTCCTTTTTATCGAGTTTTTTAACCTCTTTTTGCTTTCCTTTCATAAAAACAACTGCCCAGGCCATTATAAGAACAACAACGGTGCGAAGAGCCGTTCCAAGATTCGATTCGACCCCGTCTATGCCGATTTTTGCAAGAATCGAGGTTGCAGCGGCAAAAACCGCAGAAAGAACAGCATATACCATCCAGCCTTTTTTATTTTGTCCGGAATAATCTTTCTTTTCAACCATAAAAAGAATTCCCACACCAAGAACGGCGGTGCAAAGGAGTTTTATAATAAGATTTTCTGTTTCTCCAAAAAAGATTATTGCAAGAATAACCGTAAGAATGGTGCTGGATTTATCAATGGGAACAACCTTGTTTATATCGCCCATGGAGAGAGCCTTAAAATAGCATATCCATGAAGCGCCGGTTGCAATTCCGGAAAGGGCAAGGAATAAAAAGGATTTTGGACTTATGGAAGATATCGCATCAAAAGAACCCACAACAAAAACCATTATCCATGAAAAGAGAAGGACAACGCCGGTTCGGATAGCTGTTGCGATATCGGAATCTGTTTTGCGGATTCCGCATTTTGCGAGGATGGAAGTAATTCCGGCAAAAAAAGCCGAACCGATTGCAGCAATCAGCCACATAAAAACACCTCCTTTGCTTCATTATATCACGGCTTTTTAAGCAGTCAATATAATCCATATAAAAAAGACAGGGATTATTAAAAAAGAAAAAGTCCGCCAAAAAAGGCGGACAAAATTCTTATTCTTCTGATGCGGCAAGGGGAATGCATCCAACGTTTTCAAAAATCGCAGAGGGGCGATAGCCATAGGTTTTCGGTGTTTCTTCGTTGGAAGCGCCGGAAAGAACGAGAATGGTTTTCATGCCGGATTCAAGACCGGAGATAACGTCGGTATCCATTCTGTCGCCAACCATAACAGCCTCGTTGGAATGACATTTAAGCATACGAAGACCGGTTCGCATCATAAGAGGATTCGGCTTTCCGCAAAAATAGGCCTTTTTTCCGGTTGCGATTTCAATCGGTGCAACAAGAGCGCCGCAGGCAGGCATAATTCCGTTTTCGATAGGTGCAGAAACGTCGGAGTTTGTTCCGATAAGTTTTGCTCCGCCGCGAACAAGATTGGTTGCCTTTGTGATGGTATCGAAAGAATAGGTTTTTCCTTCTCCGACTACAACATAATCCGGGTTAACGTCGTTCATGGTGATTCCGGCATCATAAAGAGCATTAAAAAGTGCGGCTTCGCCGATGGCATATACGCTGCAGCCCGGAGCCTGGTCTTTAAGAAATGCCGCAGTTGCAAGTGCGCTGGTATAAAAATGGTCTTCAGAAACATCAAGACCCATTCTTGCAAGCTTCTGCTGAAGCTCTTTTGGGGTATAACAGCTGTTGTTGGTAAGGAAGAGGAATTTTTTATCCTCTTTCTGAAGCCATTCGATAAATTCGCGGACTCCGGGGATAATCTGGTTTCCGCGATAGATAACTCCATCCATATCGCAGATGAAGCCTTTGATTTCGCTGAAATTAATCATATAAAAACTCCTTATTATGAGAAAAATACGTCATTAGAAATATTATAAATGGATATTTTTATAAAATCAAGAAAGATTTTATGAATAAAAGCTTTCTTTTGTAAAATAAAAGATAAAATTTTGATTTTCTATTTAAAAATAAATTAAAAGGGTTTATAATAAAATTATCTAAATATGCCATGGTTCGAAAGGAGATTTTTTATGCAGAATTATTCCGGAGAAGAAGGACTTCAGTATCATATTCAGACAAGACCCGGCGATGTTGGCAGATATGTTATCATGCCAGGCGATCCCAAAAGATGCGAAAAAATTGCAGCACATTTTGATAACCCCGTTCTTATTGCAGACAGCAGGGAATACGTTACATATACCGGATATCTTGATGGAGAAAAAGTTTCCGTAACCTCCACCGGTATCGGCGGTCCTTCTGCATCCATCGCAATGGAAGAACTTGCAAAATGCGGCGCAGATACTTTTATCAGAATCGGAACCTGCGGCGGAATCGACCTTGACGTAATGGGCGGCGATGTTGTTGTTGCAACCGGCGCAATCCGTATGGAAGGCACCAGCAAGGAATATGCTCCTATCGAGTTCCCGGCTGTTGCAGACCTTGATGTTGTTAACGCACTTGTTTCTTCCTGTAAGGAACTTGGATTTAAATATCATACCGGCGTTGTTCAGTGTAAAGACGCTTTCTATGGTCAGCATGACCCCCAGCTTATGCCCGTAAGCTACGAGCTTCTTAATAAATGGGAAGCATGGAAACGCCTTGGAACAAAAGCATCTGAAATGGAATCCGCAGCACTCTTTATCGTTGCAAGCACCCTTCATGTGCGCTGTGGTTCCTGCTTCCTCGTAATGGGCAACCAGGAACGCAATGCCCTCGGCATGGAAAACCCCATCGTTCACGATACCGAAGAAGCAATCACCGTTGCAGTTGAGGCAATCCGCAAACTTATCAAAGCAGATAAAGAATAAGATAACAGAAAACAAAAAAGCTTCCCGAAAGGGAAGCTTTTTTTGGTGCGGATAACAGGGGTCGAACCTGCACGTGTAAACACCAGATCCTAAGTCTGGCGCGTCTGCCAATTCCGCCATATCCGCATATGGGCCGCAGGGATTTTTCCCCGCGGCTTTTTATTTTACAACAAAAATTGTATTATGTCAATTAATTAAAGACTGAGTAAGCCTTCGTTCATCATGGACTGTGCTGCAAGCATAACGCCCATTTTTGCGGTGGGATAGGTAAGACCACCCTGCATCCATACGGAATAGGGTTCGCGAAGAGGTGCATCTGCGGAAAGTTCAACAGATGCGCCAAGGTTGAATGCGCCGGCAGCCATAATTACCTGGCTGTCATAACCGGGCATATCCCAAGGTTCGGGAGTTACGTATGCATCGATGGGAGAACCGCTCTGGATTCCGCGGCAGAAAGCACAAAGTGCTTCCGGAGTTTTAAGAGCGATGGTTTCGATGATATCGGTTCTGGGGTCGGTATAATAGGGGTCAGCATCAAAACCGCAAAGCTCGAAGAAGCGGCTTGCAAAAACGGCGGTTTTTACTGCGGAAGCGGTTACGCTGGGAGAGAAGAAAAGTCCCTGATACATGGGGCGAAGCTCATTAAGGGTACAGCCAACTTCTCTTCCGACTCCGGGAGCGGAAAGACGATGCGCACAAAGCTCAACAAATTCGTGTTTACCGGTGATGTATCCGCCGGTATGTGCAATTCCTGCGCCGGGGTTTTTAATAAGAGAACCGATGATAAGGTCTGCGCCAACCTGGGTGGGTTCAACTTTATCAACAAATTCGCCGTAGCAGTTATCACAGACGCAGACTGCATCCGGATTTGCTTCATGAACGATATCAAAAATCTTTTTGATTACGTCGATAGTAAGGCTTGCTCTGGTGGAATAACCTCTGGAACGCTGGATGTATGCCATTTTTGCGCCCTTAACAGCCTCGGGGATTTTATCGTAATCAACGCTTCCGTCATCAAGAAGAGGGAGTTCGTCATAGATAACGCCGAATTCTTCAAGAGAGCCAACGCCTGTTCCGTGGATTACGCCGTTAAGAGTATCATAGGGTGTTCCGGTGAGGGAAACCATTTTGTCTCCGGGACGAAGAACGCCAAAAAGTGCAGTTGCAATAGCATGGGTTCCGCTCATAAAGTTATGGCGGACGAGGGAATCCTCGGTTCCGAAAATCTGGCTCCAGACGTTATCAAGAACTTCGCGGCCGCGGTCATCATATCCGTATCCGGAAGAACCTGCAAAAAGACTTTCGCTGACTCTGTTATCGATAAAAGCGCGAAGAACTTTTTCGGAGTTATAGGTTTCGATTTCGCCGATTCTGGCAAAAGGCTGCTGACAGTCTGCTTCTGCACGCTGTGCAAGTTCAAGAAGGCGGCTGTCGATTTTGAAAAATTCGCTCATTTTTTCTCTTCCTTTTCGATGAAATGTAAACAGTTATAATTTTTTACGGCTTTATAGCCGAGCTTTTCGTACATTTTTTGAACACCCGGATTCGCCGGAACAAGCCATGGCTTTCTGTGCTCATCAAGAAGCATGTTTGAGCACAGAGCGGTAAGATATGAGGCATATCCCTTTCCCCGGTGCTCCGGTAAAGTAACAACGGAGGTTATGGAACCGGATGTTTTTGTTCTTCCGCGGATGCTTGCTGTTGCAACAGCCTTTCCGTCAGCATAGAGGGTAAAAAGGGTGTTTTGACCCCGAAGCACTCCTCTTACGGTTCGAAGTTTCCACAAATCAAGGGAATTTGAATCTTTTTTACCAAAAACCTCTGCAAGAATTGCGGAAACATCGGAAATATTATCGCTTTTTCGAACTTCGAAGCGGTTTTCTTCAATGGGGATAGGTTTTTCGCATACCATCTGTACCGCTTCTTCAATCTCCGCTTCCGGGAACAGATTTTTGAGCACCGGAAAGCTTGTGTCATCACAGTCGATGTTTTCGATTCCGCCGCCGGCGACTATATTGGTAAGGAAAATCAGGATTTCCATATCCGGAGCGGTTCCGTCAGTAAAAAGAAGCAGAGAATCCGTATTTGCATAGAGCATGGCTCGCGGAACTTCGTGCTCATCATACTGAACCCAGATGCTCATTAAATCCGGGTCGTTTATAAACGCAGTTGCCGGAGCAGAAAAGAACGCGGAAAAATATGGTTCCACATTTTCAAAATGCTCGAAAACTTTTAAATCGTCAAGAAGCTTTATCATAATTCACAGAGATTTTTGCTCAGGATTTTGATAAGAGCAAGGGTGTTTTCCATATCGGAGATTTTAAGGGTGGCATAGGGGCTGTGGATGTATCTTGCAGGAAGAGAAACCGCAACAGGACGGATTCCGCCTCTTGCTTTATGGATTGCTTCCGCATCGTTTCCGCCACAGATTCCGTGTTTTGTCTGCACCGGGATATTTTCTTTTCCGCAAAGTTCCATTATGTACTGATAAATTTCCATATCATAAAGGGTTCCGTTATCACGGAAGGAAACAACCGGGCCAAGACCTTGCTTACAGATAAATTTATCTCCGGGAACACAGGGGTAATCTCCTGCGGTTGTTGCTTCAACAACAACGGCAATATCCGGGTCAACGCCGAATGCTGCAGCAGGTGCGCCGTTTCCGCCGATTTCTTCTCTGGTGGTGAAGCAGACGGTAAAATCATATTCCGCATCTTCTTTAAGAAGTTCCATAAGCATTGCACAGCCGGCTCTGTCATCAAGAGCTCTGCCCATAACGCAGCCGTCGCCAAATTTTTCAAAATCGCTGTCAAAAACAGCTCTGTCGCCGATGGATACGAGCTTTTCTGCTTCTTCGCGGTTTTCTGCGCCGATATCAATATAAAGGTCGCTTGTTTTGGTGGGGTTATCAAATTCCTCTTTTTTAACAAGGTGGATTGCCTTGCTTCCAAGAAGTCCGGGGATAGCATTTCTTCCAACAAGAAGTCTTTTTCCGACTATAACGCGGCTGTCAACGCTTCCGATGCAGGAAAAACGGAGGAATCCGCTTTCTTCGATATGGGTGATGATAAAGCCGATTTCGTCCATGTGTGCGGAGAACATAAGCTTATTTTTCGGCTGGGTTTTGCCTTTTTTGGAAACAATAAGGTTTCCGGCGTTATCGGTTTTTGCGATGCAGTCGGGATATGCAAGAACCTCGTCATAGATGAGTTTTCTAACTGCGCTTTCATCGCCGGAAGTTCCTCTTGCCATGGAGAGGATTTCGAGATTTTCGAGGAAAGTTTTCATCATTCTTTTCCTCCTTCCATAACAAATGCGGCAAGAAGTCTGCCGACATTTTTAACGTCATCAACAGAAACTTTTTCGATGATGCTGTGCATATACTGCTGGGGAATGGAAACAAGTCCGGTTTTAACTCCTGCTCCGGCAACGGAGATTTCGTCCGCATTGGTGCCGGTGGAAGTTCCACCCATGGCTTCGACCTGATAGGGGATATCGTTTTTCTGTGCAAGTTCAATAAGCTTTCTGCAAAGGTCGTTATCAAGAATGGGGCTAAAGCCAATCATCGGACCTTTTTTCATTTCGCTGTGAACATTGGCGGTATCCGGGGTTTTTCCGAAGCTTACGTCAATTTCGATAGCTTCTGTCGGTGCAACGGAAAAAGCAGCAACAGCAGCACCCTGTCCGCCGGTTTCTTCCCTTGTGGAGAAAACTGCGCTGAGTCCGCAGGGGAGTTCTTTATCTTTAAGAATCTCGAGAGCTTCAAGAATGGTAACGCATCCTGCTCTGTCATCAAGAGCGGGGCCGGTAACATATCCGTTTCCTATTTCACTGTATTTTCCGCAGAGCATAACTCTGTCTCCAAGGCGTACTTTTTTCTCTGCTTCCTCTTTATTAAAACCGATATCGATAAAAATTTCATCCCTTTCGGGGTTTTTATCGTTGGAATCTTTAATATGGGGAGGAACGGAACAGACGATTCCGATATATTCTCCGCCTTTTCCGAGTACGCGGACTTTTGTTCCAAAAATTCCTCTGCGGTCAATTCCGCCGCAGGGATAGGTTCGAAGAAATCCGTTTTCTTCGATGTTTATAACAATAAGAGCAATCTGGTCAAGATGTGCATCAAGCATAACATGGCGACCGTTTTTCTTCGGCGCAACTTCACAGATAACGTTTCCGAGGTTGTCGATATAGGTCTTTCCGTATGCGGAAAGAATCTCTTTAGAAAGCTCTGCTGCGGCTTTTTCATAGCCGGAGTTTCCGTCAACAACACAGAGAGTTTTAAGCATTTCTTTGGTGTCCATGTTTTTCTCCTTATACTTTATAATCGGGCCAAAGTTCTTCGGCAGAAAGTCCGTCAACCTGGCCGATTTTTGAAACAAGCTCTTTAAAATGTTTTCCGCGGATCTCGAAGTTTTTATATCTGTCAAAACTTGCGGATGCAGGAGAAAGAGCAACGATATCGCCCTCTTCCGCATAGGCATAAGCGGTGGAAACAGCTTCTTCCATATCCTCTACAAAAATCAGTTCCGGTTCGCCGTTATAATCCGGATGGCTCTGAAGAGCGTCTGCAATTTTTGGTGCAGTCGCTCCGCAAAGGATAAGAAGTTTAACTTTTTCAATAAGGCTCGGAGCAAGAGGCTCGTAAGGGATGTTTTTATCGTATCCTCCTGCAAGAAGGATTATCTTCTGGTCAAAGCAGGAAAGGCCTGCAATGGTTCTTGTGGGGCTTGTGGCGATGGAATCGTTATACCATCTTACTCCCTCAAATTCGCGGCAAAGTTCGATTCTGTGTTCAACGCCGCCAAAGGTTACTGCAACTTTGTGCATGGTTTCAACAGAAACCTCACCCCAGGTTGCGGTGATAGCGGTAAGATAGTTTTCAACGTTATGAAGTCCGGGAATCTTTATTTCGCTTCTATGGAAAAGTTCGGTGGTCTTTCCGTGGTCGCAGTAGCAGAGCATTCCGTCCTCACGGAGATATGCGCCGTTCTGAACAGGATTCAGATGGGAGAACCAGCGAAGTTCGCCGCGAACAAGCTCTGCCATGCTTTTTGTGATTACGTTATCCGCATTAAGAACCGCAACAGAAAAAGCGTTCTGATGGCGAAGAACGTTTCTCTTTGCCTCGATATATTCTTCCATATCTCTGTGAACGTCGAGATGGTTTGGTGCAACGTTTGTAACAACTGCAACGTCCGGAGAGGTTCTCATGGAAATAAGCTGGA
Organism: Oscillospiraceae bacterium; assembly: GCA_017547705.1. Classification (GTDB taxonomy): domain Bacteria; phylum Bacillota; class Clostridia; order Oscillospirales; family Ruminococcaceae; genus UMGS1668. Next base: position 633 of record JAFYOZ010000106.1, on the reverse strand, counting down.
AGGAAGAAAGTTCAACAACTGCGCAGTCGTCATCTTTGATATCTTCGATGATGGGAAGAAGCGCTCTTCCGATATTTCCGCCTTTATGGACGGTTTTTCCCTCTGCGGAAAGGAATTCGGAGATAAGAGTTGTGGTTGTTGTCTTTCCGTCGGAACCGGTTACTGCGTATTTTTTACAGGGGCAAAGATCGAAGAAAACTTCCATCTCGCTTGTGACGGATTTTCCCTCTCTTCTAAGTTCACAAAGGGTGGGATTCCACCAGTTCATACCGGGAGTTCTGAAAACGATATCCGCATCGATATCATCAAGATATCCTTCGCCAAGTTTAAGTACAGCACCGGATTTTTCAAGAAGCTCCGCCGTTTCGCCGAGTTTTTCTCTGTCGGTTTTATCCCTTGCTTCGGTGGCGATGCCTTTTTCCGCAAACTGGCGGATAACGTCCGTATGGGAAACGCCGATTCCGATGAATGCAACTTTTTTATCTTTGATTTTGTTAAAGAATTTTTCTGCGTTTGTCATAAATATAAGCCTCCGTTTTTCGGAAGAATGTTTTTTTACCTAAATATATAGTATATCACATTATATAACAAATTTAAACAGATGGAGATATAATTTATATAGTTCATTAATCG
>JAFYOZ010000105.1 GCA_017547705.1 Oscillospiraceae bacterium | reverse complement strand
TGACAATTCTTTAGTAACCAAATGTATTGCAGCAAATGGTTGTTCCAGAACGTTATAGTCCAGATAAAGTGCACCCATTGGATCTTCTGTTTCTTCTTTTTCAGGAACCAGTTTAGTTACAACTTTTTCAAGAACTCCGATAAAAGGAAGGAGCAGGAAGGTCATGGAAATATTGAAAATTGTATGGAAGTTCGCAATTCCGGATTTATCGATCGGAGTATCCCAAAAATCTCCTACGCCGATTGACTGGAAAGAGAAAACCGCAACGGTAAAAATAATTGTACCGATTACGTTAAAATAAAGGTGAGCAAGTGCGGTACGCTTTGCGTTTTTAGAAGCACCGATTACGGAAAGCATTGCGGTTACGGTTGAACCGATGTTCTGACCGAGGATTATCGGAATTGCGGAAGCCCAGGAAACAACTCCCGTTACCGAAAGAGCCTGGAGAATACCGACAGAAGCAGAAGAACTCTGGATAATTGCGGTAACTGCCGCACCGACAAGGATTCCGAGAATCGGGTTGGAACCGAATTTTACAAAAAGTTCGCCCATAAGGGGGGATTCACGAAGCGGCGAAAGGGCGCCTTCCATAAGGTCCATACCGATGAAAAGCATACCGAAACCGGTTAGGATTTCACCGATAGTTCTCTGGTTTGCTTTTTTGCTGAACATTGCAAGCGCCGCACCGATTATTGCTGCAAGAGGAGCAAAGAAATCCGGTTTAAGGAACTGCATAACTCCGCTTGTTCCGGAAATTTCGGTAAGGCGGAGAAGATGGGAAGTTACGGTTGTACCGATGTTTGAACCCATGATGATTCCGATTGCCTGGCCGAGCTTGAGGATTCCGGAGTTTACAAGGCCGACGGTAATTACGGTTGTTGCGGAAGAACTCTGTACAAGTGCGGTTATTCCGACACCGAGAGCAACGCTCTTCCATACATTTCCGGTAAGCTTTTCAAGAATTTTTGTAAGTTTGCTTCCGGACATTTTTTCAAGGCTTGCGCTGAGCATATGCATTCCGTAAAGGAAGAAGGCAAGTCCGCCCAGCATTGAAACAAAGTCAAAAATTGTCATCTAAAATAATTTCTCCTGAGAGAAGCAAAATATCTATATCATCGCAAAAAGCGTCGTTGTCTTTAAAAATATACGGTTAAAATGATTATAACCGATTAAAAACAAAAAATAAAGATGAATTCTTAAAAAAATTCACAAAAAATTTGTTTATTTCGCTTATTTTGTGGTAAAATGTAGTTGTATTGAAATTTTGATTTTTCTTTACGGACATTTGTGTTTTATCCGATAACACAACCGGATTTTCGATTATAAAAGGAGGTAATGCTTTTTGAAGATTCTGAAAACAATTGCCGTTTTTCTTGCCTTTTGCCTTTGTTTTGCCGGGTGCGCTTCCAAACCGCCGGAAGAACCGGAAAACATAATTGAAAAAGAAGAAAACCTTTCCGCAAATATTGAAATAACTCCGGAAATTCCGGAAGTTCCCGAAGAACCGGAAAGTTCCGAAAGCAGTTCTTCCGAATCCGAACCGGAAGAAGAGGAAATCCACAACAGCATTGATTCTTTTGAAAAACTTTCGCCGGAATTTGCGGAATTTGCCGACCTTGGAAAAGAACAGGTTCCCTGGGGACCCGGAACAAACTTTGACGAAACCGGAAAACCCGTTGCCTGCGTTATTCTTCAGAACGAATATTCTAAATGGGATGCGGATTTTTACCGCGCCGGTTCCGGACACGACGGAAAAGTTTATCTGACTTTTGACGAAGGTTATGAAAACGGCTATACCCCGAAAATTCTTGACGTTCTTAAAGAGAAAAACGTTTCCGCGGTTTTCTTCGTAACCCTTTCCTATGCAAAAAACAACCCGGATCTTATCCGAAGAATGATAAACGAAGGACATGTTATCGGAAACCACAGCGCACGCCACCCGAACATGACCCAGATCTCCATGGAAGAAGCCTACGCCGAAGTTGCGGATCTGCATAATTATATTTCCGAAAATTTCGGATACGATATGTATCT
>JAFYOZ010000104.1 GCA_017547705.1 Oscillospiraceae bacterium | reverse complement strand
TGCAATATACAATGCTATTAAAATTGTTAACGGTGATGTTAACTTGACTTTAGAGGTTGCTCAACATTTGGGCAACAATACTGTAAGATGCATCTCCATGGCTTCTACCGATGGTTTGGTTAGAGGTATGGACGCAATTGACCAAGGTACTGGTATTTCCGTACCTGTTGGTGATGCTACTTTGGGTCGTTTGTTCAACGTTGTTGGTGATGCAATCGACAATAAAGAGGCTGTAGAAGGCGAAAGATGGGCAATCCATAGAGAAGCTCCGAACTTTGCAGAACAAAGTTCTACCAAAGAAATTTTGGAAACCGGTATTAAAGTAATTGACTTGTTGTGCCCATATGTAAAGGGTGGTAAAATCGGTTTGTTCGGTGGTGCCGGTGTAGGTAAAACCGTATTGATTCAGGAATTGATTCGTAACATCGCTTATGAGCACGGTGGTTACTCCGTATTCGCAGGCGTTGGTGAACGTACTCGTGAAGGTAAAGACTTGTTGGAAGAAATGACTGAAAGTGGCGTTATTAACAAAACTGCCATGGTATTCGGTCAGATGAATGAGCCACCGGGCGCAAGAATGCGTATTGCATTGACCGGTTTGACAATTGCTGAATACTTCCGTGATGTAAAACATCAGGACGTACTTCTGTTCATCGACAACATTTTCCGTTTCACTCAGGCAGGTTCTGAGGTATCCGCATTGTTGGGTCGTATGCCATCTGCGGTAGGTTATCAGCCTACTTTGGCAACTGAGATGGGTGCGATGCAAGAGCGTATTACTTCTACTACCAAGGGTTCCATCACTTCCGTACAGGCTGTTTATGTTCCTGCGGATGACCTTACTGACCCTGCTCCGGCAACTACCTTTGCACACCTTGATGCAACTACCGTTCTTTCCCGTTCCATTGCGGAAAAAGGTATTTATCCTGCAGTTGACCCGCTGGATTCCACTTCCAGAATTCTTGACCCCAACGTTGTTGGTCAGGAACATTATAAAACTGCCCGTGCTGTTCAGGAGATTCTTCAGAAATATAAAGAACTCCAGGATATCATCGCAATTCTCGGTATGGACGAGCTTTCTGAAGACCAGAAACTTGTTGTTTCCCGTGCAAGAAAGATTGAGAGATTCCTTTCCCAGCCTTTCCATGTTGCAGAACAGTTCACCGGTATTGAAGGTAAATATGTACCGCTTTCTGAAACCATCCGTGGCTTCAACGAGATTCTTGAAGGTAAACACGATAACCTTCCGGAAGGTGCATTCCTTCTTGTCGGTACCATCGACGATGCTGTTGCAAAAGCAAAAGCAATGGCAGAAGGTGCAAAATAAGATATCAAAAAATGAAGAAGCGCCGCTTTGCGGCGCTTTTTTTATGCACAAAAAAGCAAAAAATTTATCAAAACACCGATTTTTGTTTACATTTTATTAAAATGATATAATGATTTATATAGTATAATGTAAATGTATAAAATTATCCAAAAGGAGGAACGTAAAATGAGAAAGTTTTTTGCGGTGCTCATGGTGTTGGTGCTCGTGCTCAGCTTTGGAGCATGTGGTTCGGATGTTCCTGCAGACAGAGATAAACCGGAAATTCCTGAAATAGCCGAAAACCCGGAGCAGAAAGAATTATATCCTGATGCATTTAAGATTTTGCTTTCTGAAAACGGAGTGGAGTTCTCTGATGAATGCGCAGAAAAAATTTCTGTTGGCGGAGACATCGTCTATTACCGCGATATTGATGAATACGAGAGCAAAAATCCTTATGGCGAAGGTGAAAAAGAGGATAAGCATACTGAAGAAGAGGCAAAAAAACATACTCTTATCACCATTAAAGAGCCGGGAGAGTATATTTTAAGCGGCAGCCTTTTTGGACAGGTTGCGGTCGATCTCGGTGAAAACGCAAAAAATGACCCGAATGCAAGAGTAACCCTTATTTTTGACGGGGTGGATATCACTTGTGAGATTGCGCCGGCTGTTATTTTCTATAATGTTTATGAATATGCAAGAACGGATGATCCAACCGGTGAAGGAGACCCTTCTGATTCCGGCGCAAGAATCGTTATTGCCGACGGAAGCGAAAACAATATAGACGGCGCATATGTTGCAAAGATTTATAAAGATAATCCGGACGGAGAGAAGCTTCATAAGTATGACGGTGCTCTTTATTCCAAAATGAGCATGAGCATCGATTCCGGAAAAGAAGGAACAGGCGTGCTCAACATAAACGGAGCAAAAGAGGGCCTTAACAGCGAGATGCATCTTAACGTTAACGGAGGAAATATCAATATTACCGCTATGGACGACGGAATCAATGCAAACGAGGACGGAGTTTCTGTTATCACCATAAACGGCGGAAATGTTACGGTTAAAGGCGGCATGGGTTCCGAAGGTGACGGAATAGATTCAAACGGTTGGCTTATGATTAACGGCGGAACGCTTTTTGTATCCGGAAACGGATTGACCGGAGACGGAGGAATCGATGCGGATAAAGGTATTGTAATAGACGGAGGAACTGTTGCGGCATTTGGAAGCAGAAACGACGCGGTTCTTAATTCCTCTGAACAGACCTTTGTTCAGCTTTCTTTTAGTTCCGTCAGAAAAGCAGGAAGCGTTATTAAATTCGTTGATGAACAGGGATATGGAATGATCGCTCCCAGCGACAGAGAGTATCAGAGCGTTGTTCTTGCCGGAGATAACCTTGATGAAAACAAGGTTTATTATCTCTATGTTGATGATGTTATCCAGGAATATACCGGCAGCGGAAGCAACGTTTATGTTGCTCCTGTAAATCCCGGAGATATCGGCGGAAATATCGGCAGAGGAGATTTTGGCGGAAAAATCGACAGAGGGGATTTTGATGATTACATGAAATTCCCGGAAGGATTTGAAAAATGGCTCGAAAATGATGAGGATATTCCGGAAGAAATAAGAGAATGGCTTGAGGAACTTTATCGAAAATACAGAAAACCCGATGCGGAAATTCCTCCGCAGCCGAAGCCAAGAACGGATATTATGTCTTCTTCCGAAGATGAAAACGTAATAAACGATTCCGTTCTTTCTCTCGAAGCTTTGGCTTCTGTCGAATTTATTATAACCGAAGAGATAAGAAGCTTCTTCGGAATCGGGGATTCTTTGAGCTATAATGATAAATAAAAAGTCTTTTTTTCAGCATGATATCAGATTGGGAAAAAGTTTTTGGATTTATGGACAGAAATAGCAATTTGTTTTTATTTTAGCTATTGAAATATTATGTGTTAGGATATATAATATATACTTGTCATATTGTGCCGAAGAATTCGGCAAAAAAGCTAATATAAAAAAACAAGGATGGTTTATTTATGAGCGAAAAAGCAAACAACAAAAAAAGAAATTATGCAATCGCAAAAGTTGTAGTTGCACTTTGCGTAGTTCTCTGCATTGTTCTTACCGTTTTTGAAATGGGCTTTACCTATCGCGCTATTAAAGCTCTTGAAGTTGACGGCACCGAATATTCCGTTGCTGAATACAACTGGCTTTATACCAACGGCGTTATGGAGGTATATAACTCCTATTATCAGACATACGGCAGCCTTGCAGCATACTTCTTCAATCCCCAGAATCCTCTCGATGAGCAGGAATATGCAGAAGGCATGACCTGGGACGATTACATCAAAGAGTATGCAAGAACTTCCGCAATCACCATGACTTCTCTTTATAACGAAGCTGTTGCAAACGGCTATGAACTTCCCGAAGAATATTATGCACATATCGATGCAGAATGGGAAGCTCTTAAACATACTGCAGAAGAAAGCGGCTATAACGTTAACACCTATGTAGAACTCAGCTACGGCCGCGGCGTTAACGAAAAAGTTTTCAGAGATATGTATGAACTTTATTACACCGCTTTTGTTTATGCAAAAGGCGTCAGAGACGGTGAAGAAGTTTCCGATGCAGACATCGATGCATATTATGAAGAACACAAAGATGAATTCGACAGCGTAAACTACAAATACTACTTTGCAGACGGTTCTGCAGCAGAAGGCGAAGATGCAGCTGCAGCAATGGACGAAGCACAGGCAGAAGCAAATGCAGTTCTTAACGGTGCAACCGAAGTTGAATTTACCGAAGCAAAATACAGCGTAATCGGAAGCATCAACTCCCTCTATTCCGAATGGCTCTTCGATGAAGCAAGAGTTTCCGGCGATAAAGAGATTTTTGAATCCGAAACCGGTTACTATGTTGTTGAGTTCGTTGAGAAAAACGACCTCCATTACAACACTGTTAACGTAAGACATATTCTTGTTGCTCCCGAAGATACCTCCAACGAAACTGCATGGCAGGTAGCTCTTTCTGCAGCAGAAGAATACAAAGCAGAATTTGAAGAACTTGGCGGCACTGAAGAAGCATTTGCTGAAGTAGCAATGGAACATTCCGTAGATGAAGGTTCTTATGCAAACGGCGGTCTTTATGAAAACATTTATAAAGGCCAGATGGTTGAAGAATTTGAAGCATGGTGCTTCGATTCCGCAAGAAAACCCGGTGATGTTGAAATCATCAAAACCTCTTATGGTTACCATGTAATGTACTTCTCCGGCGAAGCAGAAACCTTCTATACCTATGCAGGTACCGAAGGCGTTAGAGACGCAAGATACAGCGATTACATCGGCGCACTCACCGAAGAAAAAGTTGCTAACGAACTTATGGGCATCAAATTCGGCGGAAAACATTATAACTAAATCAATTTTTAATAGGGGACGGCTTTCTTTATCGGGAAGCCGTCCTGTATTTTAAAACTCGAAAGGAAACCAGACCATGAAAAAGATTATTGCGATGATTATGGCGATGGTGCTTTGTATTGCACTTTTTGCCGGTTGCGCAGAAGCTGAAAACCCTGCTGAAGAAAACAACGGTGAATATTCCGCAGTTGCTCTTAAAGTTGGCGAAATGGAATTTTCCGTAAACGATGTCAACTTTATGTATGTCGGACTTTTTAACCAGATGTACAGCAGCCTTGTTTCCTATTATGGAGATTATCTTACCAGCATCGTTGATATCACCAAACCTCTTGAAGATCAGATGATCGACGATACCACCAGCTGGCATCAGTACATCATTGATTACTGTGTTGACAGCCTTACCACCAACACTGCCGCATACGAGGCAGCAAAAGCAGACGAAAACTTTGTTATTCCGGAAGAATATCAGGCAGACCTTGATACCCTTGAGGAACAGATCATCGAGGTTGCAGAAGGAAGCGGATATACTCTTGAAGAATATCTCGAATTCATGTATGGCCCCGGAATGGATTTTGATACCGTTTATAAAATGACCGAGTTCCAGTATATTGCATACGCATATCAGGACCAGTATTACAACTCCGTTTCTGTTTCCGATGAGGATATGAGAGCATACTACGAGGAGAACAAAAGAGACCTCGATACCGTTGACTTCCGTTATTACACCGCTCTTTATAGCGAAGAAGAAGGCGGCCTTACTGCTGAGGAAGCAGAAGCACAGGCAGATGCTCTTGCTGCTGTTCATACTGCAGAGGAATTTAATGCTCTTGCATATGAATTTGTTGAAGAGGACCTTAAATATTATTTTGAAAGCGGCGACGCAACCCTTTATCCTTCCGCAGGATATGCAGACACCGGCATTGATGAAGTTAGCGAATGGCTTTTTGATGAAGCAAGAGTTCAGGGCGACACCATGATTTATCATGATGAAACCTCTAAAGGCTATCTTGTTGTTATGTTCGAGGAAAGAATCAGCGCAGATTATAACTATATCGATATCCGCCATATTCTTATCACTCCCGAAGCAGCAGAAGATGGTACCACCGGTGATGCTGAATGGGCTGCTGCTGAAGCAAAAGCAAACGATATTCTTGAAGGATATCTTGCAGGCGAAATGACCGAAGAAGCATTCTCTGTTCTTGCACAGGAACATTCCGCAGACGGCAACGCATCTGTTGGCGGAATTTATGAGAACGTTTATAAAGGCCAGATGGTTGAACCTTTTGAAAACTGGTGTTTTGATGAAACCAGACAGGAAGGCGATACCGGAATCGTTAAAACCCAGTATGGCTATCATATCATGTATTTCTGCGGACTTGGCGACAGCAACCTTGTTTCCACCATCAAGCCCACCATCGCTGAAGAAGCTTTTAACAGCTGGATGGAAGAACTTCGCGCAGCATATACTGTCGAAAAACTCGATATTTTTGAAATTTGCGGCGGCATGATCGATGATATCGTAAACGCAGCAACCGAAGAAGCAGAAAATAATGAAGCTTCTTCCGAAACTGAAACAACCGAAGAATAATATCGGACGATAAAGCAAGAAGCACCTCCATAATCGGAGGTGCTTTTTTATACAGTAAGGAATTTTTCTGTTTCATATTGCAAAGAGGCAAGAAAAGGTGTATTATTTCAAAAGTGTTTCTATAAAAAACAGGAGGACTTTTGATGAAAGTCGTTGATTTTATAAAAAGAAATACGGTTTTTTGCGTTGCAGCAACGGCGGCGCTTATAACCTGTTTTTTTGTTCCGCCGGATGCGGAATATCTTGGATATTTTGACTGGAGAACTCTTGCGTGCCTTTTTATAACCCTTGCGGTTGTATGCGCTCTTGGTAACGTAAAATTCTTCACCATTCTTGCAAGAAAGCTTGTTATGATTGCAGGAAATCTCCGCGGATTATTCCTGATGCTTGTTGTTATAACCTTTATCGGTTCCATGATTATTGCGAACGATATGGCGCTTATAACCTTCCTCCCTTTGGGATATTTTGCACTCTCTGTCGGTAAAAAAGAGAAATATATGGCGTATCTTTTTATACTCCAGAATATTTCCGCAAACCTTGGGGGAATGCTTACGCCATTTGGAAATCCGCAGAACCTTTATCTTTATTCCTATTTTGAGATTCCCACTGCGGAATTTGTTTCCATCATGCTTAAGCCGTTTTTGCTTGCAATTTCGATGCTTGCGGTTGCATGCTTCTTGGTAAAACCGGAAAAACTGCATATAGACGAAGAGTTCCCGGAAAAATTCCATACCCAAAGAAATATTATATATTTTGCGCTGTTCTTTATTTCTGTTCTCATTGTTTTAAGGATTCTTCCGTTCTGGATAGGTCTTGTTCTGATTCCGGCAGTGCTTTGGTTTATGGATAGGGATGCGGTGCTCGAAGTTGATTACAGCCTTCTTGGAACGTTCTTTTTCTTCTTTATCTTTTCCGGAAACCTTGCAAGAATCGACGCAGTAAACGAATTTTTCTCCATGCTTCTTGAAAAAGATGCGCTTATTGTTTCGACCCTCTCCTGCCAGTTTATCAGCAACGTACCGACTGCGATTTTGCTCTCGCAGTTTACCGGAGATTATCAGTCGCTTCTTCTTGGCGTAAATATCGGCGGAACAGGAACGCTTATTGCTTCGCTTGCGAGCCTTATCACCTTCAGCGAATTTAAAATTCTTTATCCCGGAGAGAGCAAAAAATATCTTTTGATGTTCACGGTTATAAATGCGGTTTTCCTCGTTATTATGACTGCGGCGGCAAAAATTTTCTTTATATAACAAAAAAGCGGCGCTTTATCGGCGCCGCTTTTATAATGCGTTTTTATTAAAGTTCTTTCATAAGAAGCCATTCGCCGATACCTTTTTTAAGAAGATCGGGAACGAGAAGAAGAGGCTTAAAGCCTTTTTTCTGATAGAGTGCTTTTGCTCTGGGGTTAAAATCGGAAACAGCGATGAATGCTTTATCAAAATTGAGCTGTTTGCAGATTCCGAGATAGATATCGATAAGCTGATCGCCGATTCCTTTTCCGCGGAAGCCATCTTTTACGCCAAGAAGAGCAAGATAGGGGAGTTCGCCATACATGCCCATCATATCATATACCATAAGGCCGACGGGTTCGCCTTTATCGGTTTCTGCGATGATTACGTTGCCTTTTTCGAGCGGGCCATATACCCATTCGCGAAGGGTATCGGTTTCTTTAAAGTAGTGGTCATAAAGAGGGCTGTTATCAAAAATCTTGACATATTCATCCCATTTTTCGGTAGTGCCTTTTACGAAATTTACTCTGTATTTGTAATCCATCTGGGACATATCAATACCTCCGGAAAAACATTTTTATACACCATGATTATAGTACCGAAAAGGGGAAAAGTCAATATTGATAAAGGCGTTAAAATTGTTCTTGACAATAAAATATAGGGGTGATATAATCCTTATGTTATCTAAAAGGCAATGATGGAGAGTGCGCTTTGATAAGCCGTTTTTATAGAGAGCCGGCGGTTGGTGAAAGCCGGAAACGGAAGCATTGCGCTGTAGCTCCGGAGCCGAAGGGAAGAAAGTTTTTACAAAATGAGTAGAACCCTTCCGCGAAAGCTGCGTAAGTGCTTGGGGCATATCCGTTGCCCCAAAGAGCGGTGTCTGCCGAAAGGCAGATGCAATTTGAGTGGTACCGCGGGTTATGTTGATATTACAGCTCGTCTCAAAGAATCTTCTTTGGGACGAGTTTTTTTATTTTTCCCAAAGCAAAACGGAAATAATTTTATGAAAGAGGAAAGACAAAATGCGCAAAGAACTTGACAAAACTTATGATCCTGCGCAGGTGGAAAAACGCACCTATCAGTTCTGGCTTGATGGCGGATATTTCCATGCAGAGGTAAACCCGGATAAAAAACCTTTTACTATTGTTATCCCCCCGCCAAACATCACCGGTAAGCTCCATATGGGCCATGCTCTTGATAATACTCTTCAGGATATTCTCATCCGTATGAAGAGAATGCAGGGCTATGAGGCTCTCTGGATGCCCGGTACTGACCATGCTTCCATCGCAACCGAGGTTAAAATCGTTGAAAACATGAGAGCCGAAGGCATCACCAAAGACGACGTTGGCCGCGACGGTTTCCTTGAAAGAGCATGGGAATGGAAGAAAAACTATGGCGGAACCATCATCAAACAGCTTAAAACTCTTGGCTGTTCCTGCGACTGGGAACGCGAAAGATTTACCCTTGATGAAGGCTGTTCCAAAGCTGTTCGCAAAGTTTTTGCTGAACTTTATAACAAAGGCCTTATCTACCGCGGCGAAAGAATCATCAACTGGTGCCCTGAATGCGGAACCTCCATCTCTGATGCAGAAGTTGAATATGAGGACCAGGCAGGACATTTCTGGCATCTTCGCTATCCCCTTACTGACGGAAGCGGCTGGCTTGAACTTGCAACCACCCGTCCGGAAACTCTTCTTGGAGATACTGCAGTTGCAGTTAACCCCAAGGACGAAAGATATACCCAGTATATCGGCAAAACCGTAACCCTTCCTCTCGTTGGAAGAGAGATCCCGGTTGTTGCAGACGAATATGTTGATATGGAATTCGGTACCGGTGTTGTAAAAATCACCCCTGCACACGACCCCAACGACTTTGAAGTTGGTCTTCGTCATAACCTTCCTATCATCAACGTTATGACCGATGATGCAAAAATCACCGAAGATTATCCCAAATATGCAGGCATGGACCGCTATGACGCAAGAAAAGCAATCGTTGCAGACCTTGATGAAGGCGGATTCCTTGTTCGCGTTGAAGACCACGAGCACAACGTAGGTACCTGCTATCGCTGCCACACCACTGTTGAACCGAGAGTTTCTCTCCAGTGGTTCGTTGCTATGAAAGAACTCGCAAAACCCGCTATCGAAGCTGTTAAAGACGGCGAGGTTCGCTTTGTTCCGGAAAGATTTGACAAAAACTATTTCCACTGGATGGAAAACATCCGCGACTGGTGCATCAGCCGTCAGCTTTGGTGGGGACACAGAATCCCTGTATGGTATTGCGATGACTGCGGAAAGGCAACTCTCTGCATCGACGGCGAACCGAAATGCTGTGAGCATTGCCAGAGCGAACATATCCATCAGGATCCTGATACCCTCGATACCTGGTTCAGTTCTGCTCTCTGGCCTTTCAGCACCATGGGTTGGCCGGAAGAGACTCCCGAATACAACTATTTCTATCCGACCAACGTTCTTGTTACCGGATATGATATCATCACTTTCTGGGTTTCCAGAATGATTTTCTCAGCTCTTGCTTATACCGGCAAGAAACCTTTCACCGATGTTGTTATCCACGGACTTGTTCGTGACGGACTTGGAAGAAAGATGTCCAAATCTCTCGGTAACGGTATCGACCCCCTTGAAATTATCGATACTTTTGGTGCAGACGCACTTCGTCTTGCACTTGTTACCGGTATTTCTGCAGGTAACGACACCCGTTTTACCGATGAAAAGGTAACTTCCTGCCGTAACTTTGCTAACAAACTCTGGAACGCAGCAAGATTCGTTCTTATGAACCTTCCGGAAGATTTCAACGAAACCGAACTTCCCGAAGAGCTTGCTCTTGAGGATAAATGGCTTCTTTCCCAGTATAACGACCTTGTTAAAGCAGCAACCGAGAACATCGAAAACTATGATATCGGTGTTGCAGAACAGAAAATCGTTGACTTTATCTGGGATACCTATTGCAGCTGGTATATCGAGCTTGCTAAAGCAAGACTCCAGGGCGAATCCGCAGATTCCGCAAGAAGAGTTCTTGTTTATGTTCTTACCGGTGTTCTTAAACTTCTCCATCCGTTTATGCCTTTCATCACCGAAGAAATCTGGCAGGCACTTCCTCATGAAGGCGATTCCATCATGGTTGCAAAATGGCCTGAATATACCGAAGAACATTGCTTCACCGAAGAGGCTAACGATTTTACTAAAGTTATGGACGCTATCAAAGCAATCCGTAACCGCAGAGCAGAGATGAATGTTCCGCCTTCCAAGAAAGCAAAACTCTTCATCGAAACCGATTCTGCCGAAGTTTTTGAGCAGGGCGCAGCATTCCTTGTAAAACTTGCTTCCGCTTCTGAAGTTGAAATCAACGCAGAATTTGATAAAGCAGGCGCTGTTCAGGTAATTACCGACGCTGCAAAAATCTATATCCCCATGGCTGAACTTATCGACATGGCAAAAGAGCTTGAGCGTCTTAATAAAGAAAAAGAACAGTGCGAAAAACAGGCATCCGGTCTTGAAGCAAGACTTAACAACCCCGGCTTTGTTAACAAAGCACCGGAAAATGTTGTTGCAGCAGAGCGCGACAGACTTGCAAAACTTAAAGAAAGACTTGCAAAACTTGAAGAATCCATTGCAGCAATGAAATAAAATTGCGCCCCTTGTCTAAAGGGGAAAGGGCCAAATATCGTAAGATTTGGCGAGGGGATTCTATATAAGAAAAAAGAGCCGCCGGAAACGGCGGCTCTTATAACTTTTTTTAATGAAAGGCGGAAAAAACCGATGGAATTTGAAGAAAGTATTGAATATATTGCAAATTTTCCGCGGTTTAAAAAAGAACCTTCTCTTGAAGAGATGAAGATGCTTCTTGCAGAGCTTGGAAATCCCCAGGAAAAGCTTAAGAGCATCAACATTGCAGGAACAAACGGAAAAGGTTCAACCGTTGCGATGCTCGCTTCTGTTTTGAGCACGGCGGGTTATAAAACCGGAAGATACATTTCTCCATACGTGCTCGAATTCAGAGAACGCATGATGATAAACGGAAAAATGATCGGCAAAAAGCGCCTTGTAAAAATTGTTGAAGCAGTTAAAGAAAAGGCGGATGCACTTATTGCAAAGGGAATCGTGCTCAACGCTTTTGAGATTACAACGGCATGTGCTTTTCTTTGGTTTGCAGAAGAAAACTGTGATTTTGTGGTGCTCGAAGCCGGACTTGGCGGAAGATTTGATGCAACAAACACAATTCCGGAACCGGTTTTGCAGATAATTACCGCCGTTGGGCTTGACCATATGGAGCAGCTTGGAGATACGGTCGGAAAAATCGCAGAAGAAAAATGCGGAATTCTTCGTCCGGGATGCACTTTGCTCACCTCTCCGGGACAGGAACAGGAAGTTCTGACTGTTATGCTCAACAAATGTGCAGAGCTTGATGCAACATTTGTTACCGGAGCAGCAGGAAGAGCAAAGATTATATCCTGTGATGCTTCCGGAATGGATGTTCTTGTTGGAAAGACGGAGCTTTCTCTTTCTCTTGGCGGAAGACACCAGATTAATAACCTTCTTACTGTATATTCTGCGGTAAGCATACTGCGCGAAAAGCACTATGTTATCAAGGATGAGCACCTTGTTGAGGGAATTGCTGCTACAAAGTTCCCGGCAAGGTTTGAACTGTGCTCGAAAGGACCGGTCGTTATCCTTGATGGTGCTCATAACCCCCAGGCGGCAGAAGCGCTTGCTTCCAATGTTGAGGAATTTCTTCCGAAGAAGAGAACTCTTCTTTGCGGAATGATGGCTGATAAAGACTATGAAAGCGTTATTGCAAAGCTGGCCCCGCATTTTGAGCACGTTATTACCGTTCCGGTAGAGAACCCGAGAATGATTTCTCCTTTTGAACTTGCTGAAACAGCAAAGAAATACTGTGAAAACGTAACAGCAAAGGAAAATGCGAAGGAAGCTCTTGCAGAAGTGCTCGAAAATCTTAAAGAAGATGAGGCACTTGTTGTTGCGGGTTCACTTTATCTTGCATCCGAACTCAGACCGATGCTCATGAGATATAAAGGCAATCCAAAAGACTGATAATTTATAAAAAAGCCCTCCGGAAAATCCGGAGGGCTTTTTCTATACAGGTTCAACAATATCAAATTCAATCCAGAAGCTTGAACCTTCTCCAAGCTTGCTTTCAACTCCGCAGGTTCCGGAGCACATTTTTGCGGCAGTGCTTACTATTGCAAGACCAAGACCTGTTCCGCCGCCAAAACCTTTCTGATAGCGTTCCCAAATTTCTTCAAGCTGGTCTTCCGGAATACCGGGGCCATCATCGGAAACGGTTATGCGGACGCGATTTTTGTTTATTGTTTGGGATACAACGACGGAGGAATCTTCGCCGCCATGGCGCATTGCGTTATTTACAAGGTTATAAATTGCTTCGGAAACGAGGGTTTCGTCGGCGTTTATATAGGCATCGCCGGAGTTTATAAAAGAGAAACGGCTGTCTTCTCCGGAAAGCTTTTTGAATTGGTTTACTATTTCATAAGCTTCATCCGTTATGCAGAAAACCATCGGGCAGAAATTATATGTTCCGCTTTGGAGCTTGGATAAATCCAGAGCGTCGTTAACAAGCTTTGTTAGGCGCTTTGTTTCGTCGATGATTATCTGGATATTTTCCGCATTGTTTTCTCCGGGGATATCGCGCATCATTTCTCCGTAGCCTTCAATCATGGTAAGAGGGGTTCGAAGGTCATGGCTTACGTTTGCAAGAAGTTCTCTTCGGAGTTTTTCTGTTTTTTCGAGTTTCTTTGCGGTATCGTTAAGGGTATCGCTTAAACGGGTTATCTCGAGACAGCCGCCGCCTTCAAAATTAACGGTATAATCGCCAGTTGCGAGCATTGATGCGGAATCCGAAAGATTCTTTATGGGGCTTGCAAGGCCTTTTGATGCGATATAGGCGAGGACCGTTCCTACAAAAAAGGCAAAGAAGCTTGCTATTATAAGGATAATCTGGAGAACGTCTTTCATGGAGGTCAAAGGATCGAGCCTTGAAAGAAGAACGATGAGAGAGCTTTCTCCTTTTGGAGAAACAACCTCGGTTGCAAGGATTATGCTGTCGAATTGATTCTTCTTCGGAACATTTCCTACGAAATGGCTTGGGTCATATTCAAGGGAGATTCCGCTATCGGTAAAAACTCCGGAGGATTTTACTTTTGTTATATATGTTCCGCCGTTTTCTCTTGTAAGAATCCAGTATTCGAGCATGCTTCTGGAAGCTTTATCGATTCGAACGCCGGTGGAACGCTCTGTTGCACTTTTTATGGTTCCGTCATCGCTCAGGATATATACGGAAAGTTCGTTTTCCTGGCTTATGGAAATAAGAAGGCTGTCGAGTTCCGGGTTTTCGATGTTTTCTGCTATTACCTCGGAATGGGCCTTCATGCTTTCTTTTGTATAAAGGGCATAGATGCTATCCAAAAGAACGGTTTGCATCAGAAATATTACAAGAAGAAGCAGGGAAGAGAAGATGATGAAATATGCGCAGAGCTTCCAGCGGATGGAAACTTTATCCTTCATCAAAGCGATAGCCAACTCCTCTCAGGGTGGAGATACAGCTGCTGTATGGTCCAAGGATTTTTCTAAGCTGTTTTATATGAGTATCGATGGTTCGGTCATCACCGAGGAAATCGTATCCCCATACTTCGTTTATGAGTTTTTCTCTTGAAAGGGCGATTCCGCGGTTTTTAACAAGGAAGAAGAAAAGATCGTATTCCCTTGGAGACATATCCACGGATTTTCCATCAACAACAACAAGTCTTCCGGTGAAATCCACCATTAAACCGTTATGCTGATAAACTTCTTTTGCCTCCGGAAGAACAGCGCCGCCGCGTTTTAATATTGCGCCAACGCGCATCATAAGTTCTTTTGGAGAGAAGGGTTTAACTACATAGTCATCAACGCCGGCTTCGAAACCATGGACTTTATCGTATTCTTCGCCCCTTGCGGAGAGAATGATTATCGGAACGTTTGAGAATTTTCTGATTTCTTTGGTTGCAGAAAAACCGTCGAGTTCCGGCATCATAACATCCATGATGACCATATCAAATTCGTGGGTCTTACAAAGTTCGAGAGCTTTTATACCTGTTCCGGCTTCGCTTACTTCATAGCCTTCGAATTTTGCATATTTTTTTATAAGGTCGCGAACACGAAGTTCATCATCAACGATAAGGATCTTACTCATTTAATGAAACTTCCTTTCATAATTGCTGAAAGCATTTTATCATCACATAGTGTAAAATTTGTGATGAAGATGCAGACAGAGGGGATAAAAGAGCTTATAGTTGGGTTGTTTTTTTGATTTTATCTTATTTTAGCTCCGAAAGGAGCGAAAAAATCTTTTTTCTTCTGGTTTCTGTTTCTTTTTTATGAAAAACGAATTTTTCGTCTTCGATTATAAAGCAGTCGCCGCTTTTTGAATTTTCCGGAAGAAGTTCTTTTGAAAAAGAGAACATGTTTCCTTTTTTGTCTTCCATAACAGCAAGGTTTTCTTCGATTCTGTCGAGCTTATATATTTCCATAAAAATCATCTCACTTTGAGGTTATAACAGATATATTTTCTCCGTCAGTACCGAAAACTATGTTTCCGTCATAATCGGTGCGGAAATATTTTATCTCAAGCTTTTTAAAAAGAGAAATTGTTTCTCTGTGCGGATGTCCGTAATCGTTATTTGCTCCGCAGGAGATTGCGGCGTATTTTGGATTTGCGGCAGCAAGAAATGATTCTGTATTTGAGGTGGAACTTCCGTGATGGCCGGCATTATAAACATCGCAGGAGATATCGGCCTTTGATGAAAGAAGCAGTTTTTCTACTTCTTTTTCGATATCGCCGGTGAAGAGGAACGAAACCTCGCCATAAGAAAGTTTTGATACAACGGAATAGTTGTTGAGGTTATCGCCCATATCTCCGGAGGGAGAAAGTATATCAAAGGCTATTCCGTCACCAAGAGAAAAAGATGAGCCGGCTTCAATAAAGCTTACGGTACATTTTTTCTTTTTTACCGCAATAAGGAAATCCTCATAAAGGGAGGTTGTCGGAAGATATTCCTCCGGAATTTCCGGCATTGCAACTTCCGTTACCGGGAATCTGCTGAGTATCTCTTCGGCGGAGCCGATATGGTCAGAATGGGGATGGGTTATGATAAAAAGGTCGATATGGAAGATTCCGTTTGAATGGAGATAGTTTGTTACTGCGTTTTCGCAGCCGATTTCTCCGGAATCGATGAGCACAGCCTTTTCGGGGGTTTTTATAAGGATGGATTCTGCCTGTCCAACGTCGATAAAATGGACTTCGACGTCATTTGCTTCCAGAACCAGTTCCGATTTAACGGAAGAAATCAGTTTAAGATAAAGTTCATCGGTGATAATACCGTTTTCATAAAGTGCCGCGCTTATAAAAACGATTATAAGCGCAAGAAATGCGGCAATAAGGTTTTTAGATGCTTTCATAAAGGTTTACCGTTTCAAGGCCTTGTTCCAATGCATAGTTCCAGCAATGGGCTGTTCCGGAAGAAAGACCGTTATAATATCCGATTATTCGGCTTGAATTATCGACCATATATTTGTTGCGGATAAGTTCACAGCCGGTAAAATGATTTTCTGTGATGGAATAGATAAAATCCGAGCAGGAGAGGATTTCTTCCATACGCTTTTTTGTTTTTGCGGAATGATTGTTCGGTGCTTTAGAATAGGGAAGAACCGCAACGAGCACAGCATCTTCATAATCCTCTTTTAAATCGAGCACCGCTTCTGCTGCAAAAATATCGAATCCTTCCGCCATACCGCTCATAAAAAAGCGAAAACCGTCGTCATAGGCAGAAAGAACAGCTGCACGAAGTTTTTCTTTTAATTCCATGATTTCTGCGGTATATTCGTTTCCGTTCATGGGAAGACGCGGAGAACGAGGACCTGTAAAACAGCAGGTTGTTTCTCTGTTCATACGGTGCTTCCTTTCTCAATTACCCAGAAAAATGCATAGAGAAGGCCATAGATTATGGGCTGATGGACGATATATATTACAAGGGTGTTTGAACCGATTGCACAAAGAAAATCGCTGTGTTTTTTCATCATAAAATCCGGAATTTTTCTTTCTTTAAACCATTTTCCTGCAAAACAGCCGGTAAGATAAAGGAAAAACCAGGGAATAAGCGGAAAATAATCCGAAGAACGGAAACCCGGTCCGGGAAGACCGATTACTGCAAGAAATTTTGAAAAATAGAGGTTCTGGGGAACCATTACGTTACCGAAAAGAATCGTTCCGGAAGAGATTCCGTAAAGACAGAGGAAAGCCGCAAGAGAAAACATTGCACCGATAAGGGCAGGGGCTTTATTGATGGATTTTCTGATAAGATAATAAATTATCATGGATGCGCCGAGAAAATGGAGAACACCGAACCAGATGACCTGGGAGGGCATGAAAAAATATGTTCCGATGGTCATAAGCATTCCTGCACCAAAGACCACAAGACCGTGCTTAAGGGCATTTTTGGTAAGGCGGGAAGAGATTCCGGCTATGACGATAAAAGTACAGCATACGGCAAGCTGGAGGGTATCCCATCCGGGAGAGAAAAAATCAAAATCCAGACCGAATATTGCATAGAGGTCGTATGCAGCATGATAAATTATCATTCCAATAAGCGCAAGAGCACGCATTTCATCAAGGAAGAAGATTCTTCCGCTTCTTTTTGCCATAAAAAGCACCTCCTTTTATGATATCATTATATAACAAAGGGATTCTTTTATCAATTGTTTTAAATCGGGGTTTATATCAATTTGGAGATGGAATTTTTTTAAAATAATGTAAACATTGATTTATGTACTTGTTTAATTGAAGGTTTTTTGGTATTATTATATTGGTATATTTTTAAATATGATAAATGCACTATGTTCTATACATGAAAGGAAATACTATGTCTGATAAAAATAACGGTTGGAAACAGCCGGAGGAAAAATTTCCGGAAACGGAGTTCGAGGACAGCTTCGCAGGTTTTTTTAGCGAGGAAGAGGAAATAGCTCTTTCCGATAAGGAGAAAAAACGCAAAAAGAAAGCAGATAAAGGCCCGGATATCCTTGCTGTTGCAGATGAAGCCGACGAAGGATTTGTTATAACCGAGGTTGTTGCACTTGATACCGGAAGCGAAATCGTTGCAATTAAAGAGGAAGAAACTGCTTCTGATGAAGAGGAAGAATCTTTTGAGCACGAGGAAAAAGAGAACGAGCATGATGAGGAAGAAACTTCTGAAAATGATGCTCATAATGAAGGAAAAGAGGAAAACGAGCCTGCATCCGATGAGAAAAAAGGCGATGAATCCGATTCTTTGAAGCATGAAAAAACGCTTTTTCCCAATGCGAAAAAGATAATCGACAGAAAAAGAAAACATAAATATATGGCAACTATCGGAGCCGTGCTCATCGCTCTTGCGCTTATCGGAACCATTGCTCTTTGCTCTGTTCTTGTTAACTTTGGTGCAAGAATACTTGATGATACCAGAAGAAAAGAATCTTTTGAATGGAAGATTTATCCGCTTTTGATGCTCGACCCGGCGACTTTTGAGAACCCGACACAGCTTGATAAAGTTGTGCTGCTCAAAACTTCTCTCTGGTCAACTCTTCTTGAAAACCGCACCAGATATTCTTATGACGAATACGGAATGCTTCTTGTTCCTGCATCGGACCTTGACGTTGCGGCAAAGGCACTTTATGGTGACGGAGTTGTTCTTGAGCACCAGACTTTCTCCGAAGGATACGATTTCTATTACATCTATGACGAGGAAACAAATACCTATTCTGTTCCTGTTATGGGACAGACCGCCGCATATGTTCCGAAAGTTGTGGAAATCATTAAAAACGGCAATACATACACTCTTATCGTCGGATATGTTGCACCGACCACTCTTTGGAACGTAAGTGAAGACGGTTCTTCCGAATCCGTTCCCAGCAAATATCTCTATTACGATCTTGAAAAAATCGACAGAGGCGAATATATAATCAAATCCGTAAGAAATATTCCTGCGGATGAACTTCCGGAGGATCTTGAATTCTCTTCCGTACAGTCCCTTAACGAGACCCAGTATATCGACTATGACGCCATTCAGCAGGAGCAGATGAACCAGCAGATTGGCGCAGGAAATGCCGAAGAAGAGATTTTGGAGGATGAAAAGCCTGCAGAAGAAAATCCGGAGGAAGGTTCTGAAGAAACTTCTTCCGACGAAGAAAATAATTAAAAAGACAAAGCGCACTTTGCAGAAAAGCAAGGTGCGCTCTTTTTATACGGAATTTTGGTGAGAGATGGGTTTTTTAGTAAGTTTCCATTGAAAAAGAAAACGCAGAGTGCTATAATAATTTAAATATATTTTATAATGGAAGAGTGTTTTTGCGGAGGTTATGGGATGAAAAAATGGAAACTGATGACCGGTAATCCGGGTAAAGCAAAACATATTGAAGAGGAGCTTTCTGTACCGTCGCTTGTAAGCGAGGTGCTTGTTGCAAGAGGAATTGATACTCCCGCAAAAGCAAAGGAATTTATAGCAAAAGAGATACCTTTCAGCGACCCTATGGCATATAAAGATATGGACAAAGCGGTACAAAGGATCAACGAAGCTCTTGATGAAGGAGAAAGAATCTGCGTATATGGCGACTATGACTGTGACGGCATGACTGCAACGGTTCTTCTCTATGATTATCTTGCTTCCATCGGATGTGATGTATGGTATTATATACCCGACAGAGAAACAGAGGGATACGGTCTTAATAAGGGTGCCATTGATTTTATCGCATCCAAAGAAACCGATCTTATCGTTACGGTTGATAACGGCGTTTCTGCAATCAATGAAATTGATTATGCTTCCTTCCTTGGAATCGACGTTGTTGTTACCGACCACCATAAACCGAGAGAAATTCTTCCCGACGCCGTTGCGGTTGTTGACCCTCATAGAGAAGATGAGGACGGCGAGGGAATTTATAAAGAACTTGCCGGAGTCGGTGTTGCATTTAAACTTGTTTGCGCACTTGAAAATGATAACGGCTGGGGAATAATCGAGCAGTATGCAGACCTTATCTGCATCGGAACTGTTGCGGATATTGTTCCTCTTACCGGAGAGAACAGAATCCTTGTTCGCCAGGGACTTTCTCTTATCAGCGAAACTCCGAACTGCGGACTTCGTGCTCTTCTTGAAGAAACCGGTCTTGCAGGTAAAAAACTTACTGCGGATATGGTTGCATTCGGAATTGCACCGAAAATCAACTCCGCAGCAAGACTTGGCTCTGCATATCAGGTTACGGAGCTTCTTACCACCGAGGACGAGGAGCTTTGTGCACAGCTTGCCGCAGACCTTTGTGAGCAGAACAGACAGAGACAGGCTCTTGAGCAGGAAATTGCAGCGGATATTGATGCACTTTTCCTTGAAAGAGCGGATATACTTAATGACAGAGTTGTTGTTATTGACGGAGAAGGCTGGCACCACGGAGTAATCGGAATCGTATGCTCCAAGGTTGTTGAAAGAACCGGAAAACCCTGTGTTCTTATTTCCCGCGACGGAGCAGAAGCAAGAGGCTCCGCAAGAAGCGTTGAAGGATTTTCCATGATAGACGCTGTAAGCTATGCTTCCGCATATCTTACCAGATACGGCGGACATCCTTTTGCTGCAGGTATGAGCCTTGATTCGGACAAAATCGATGATTTCCGCAAGGCTGTTAACGAGTTCGCTGCAAAGAATTTCCTCCAGATGCCGGTTTATACCCAGAAAATAGATAAGGTTATGGACCCGGCAGAGCTTACCGTTAACAATATTTCTTCTCTCCGACTTCTTGAACCTTTCGGTGCATCCAACGAAGTCCCGGTTTTTGCATTCAGAAAAGTTCTTGTTGACGGAATTTATCCTATCGGAAACGGAAAACACCTTCGTCTTCGTTTTAAGAAGGCCGGAATGGTTTTCTATGCTGTATATTTTGGCATGACCGAGGACGAATTCCCCTATACCCAGGGAGAAATTGTTGACGTTGCCGCAACATGTGAAGTAAGCGAATATGGCGGCGAAGAAAGGGTTTCTGTAAAAATCAGAGATATCAGACCTTCTTCCCTCAGCCAGGAAAGACTTTTCAGCGGCAATCTTATTTATGACGGATATAAAAGAGGCGAGCCTGTTCCGGAAGAGGATATTCCGGAACGCAATGACTTTGCTGTTGTATATAGATTCATCAGAAATTCCACCGGTTTTAAAGGTGAACCAGATGTTCTTTTCGGAAGAATCACCGGACAGAACAAAGATTGTTCCATGGATTCCTGCAAGATGAGACTTTGTCTTGATATTATGGAAGAGATGGGACTTATTACCAGAAAATTTGACGGAAAAGCAGAAGAAATAGTCCTTAATCCCCAGTCCGGAAAGGTAAACATGGAGGATTCCAGACTTCTTGAAAAGCTTAAACGGGGAAATATCTGAAAACTGAACTCATAAAAAGAGGCGATAATATAATGCCGGAGTTTTTTGAAGAACTTAGACAGGCGATAGACATAAACAAGGGATATGACCTTGAAAAAATAGAGCGGGCTTATGCGATGGCAAGAAGCGCACACGGAGATCAGAAACGTGCAACCGGTGAACCCTATATTATTCACCCGATTGCGGCGGCGCTTACTGTTGTTCAGCTTGGTATGGATACGGATACTGTCTGTGCGGCGCTTTTGCATGACGTTGTTGAGGATACCTCCGTTACCCTTGAAGAGGTACAGAAAGAATTCGGTCCGGACGTTGCAACCATGGTTGACGGCGTTACAAAGCTCAGCAAAATCAAATTTGTTTCCAAAGAGGAAGCACAGGCAGAAAACGTTAGAAAAATGATGATAGCAATGGCAAAAGACGTCCGTGTTATCATCGTTAAACTTGCTGACCGTCTTCATAATATGCGCACAATAGACGCAAAACCTATTGAAAAACAGCGCAGAACCGCACATGAAACTATGGAGATATATGCTCCTCTTGCACATAGACTCGGTATCCGTCCAATCATGGAGGAACTTGAGGACAGGTGCATCAGAATCCTCGATCCAGTTGGATATAAGGATATTGAGGAGAGAATGGAGCTTCAGAAAGAAGAACAGAAAGCTTTTCTTGATCATCTCCAGACAAAGATAAAAGACCGCCTTGACAGCGAAAAATATAAAGCAACCCTTACAGGAAGAATAAAGAGCGTTTATGGAATTTATCGAAAGATTTATACCCTTGGAAAATCTTTTGAAGAGATTTATGACGTATATGCAGTTCGCGTTATCGTAGATACGGTTTATGACTGTTATTATGTTCTCGGTCTTATGCATGACCTATTTAAACCGATTCCCGACCGCTTTAAGGATTATATTTCCACCCCGAAGCAGAACATGTATCAGTCGCTTCATACGACCTGTATTGATGAAAAAGGTATTCCTTTTGAGATTCAGATAAGAACCTGGGATATGCATCATACTGCGGAATACGGTATCGCTGCGCACTGGAAATATAAAGCAGGTATTCAGGGAAAATATAAACTTGAAGAGCGTCTTGCATGGGTTAGACAGCTTCTTGAACAGCAGCAGGAAATTGACGATGTTCAGGATATAGTAAGCTCCATCAAGACGGATATTGCCATTGATGAAGTTTTTGTATTTACACCAAAAGGCGACGTTATAAACCTTCCTGTTGGCTCTACTATCGTTGACTTTGCTTATGCGATTCATACTGCAGTCGGTAACAGAATGACCGGAGCAAAAATCAACGGAAGAATAGTTCCGCTTGATACGGTTGTTAAAACCGGTATGATAGTGGAAATTATGACCACTAATGCCGCAGGACACGGTCCAAGCCGTGATTGGGTTAATATTGCAAGAACAAGCGGCGCAAGGGCAAAAATCAGAAGCTGGTTTAAAAAAGAACGCAGAGACGAAAATATTGCCGAAGGCAGAATCCTTCTTGAAAAGGAATTCCGCAAAAACGGAGTTATTCTTGAAGAACACGACCACAACGAGTTCATCGAAGAAATCGCTAAACGACAGCATTGCAACTCTGTTGAAGACCTTTATGCGGCTCTTGGATACGGCGGTATCAGCATGTCCAGAATTATGCCCTGGGTTCGCGAAGAGTATAATAAAAAATATAAATCTCCGGAAGAGGCTATTCAGGAAATCATCAAACCCGCTAAAAAGCCAAAGGCCAGCAGCGGTGTTATTGTTGAAGGACTTGAGGGATGTCTTGTTAAATTCGGACATTGCTGTAACCCCCTTCCGGGTGATGATATAGTCGGATTTATCACAAGAGGTTCCGGAGTTACGATTCATACATGCAACTGTAAAACCGCAGTTAACGGACTTCTTGATAAGGAACAGCATGGAAGATGGGTTTCTGCCTGCTGGAGCGACAATATCAAGGATACATATAAAACCAATGTATTGGTTCACGGTATGGACAGAAGCGGATTTGTTGCGGACGTTTCCGTCACTGTTGCTAACCTTCATGTTCCGATGCACACTCTTCTTGCAAGAGAGCTTCCGGATCATCAGGCAGAGGTCAGACTTACTATTGAGACCCAGGGCGTTGAGCAGCTTAAAAACACCATTGAAGCGCTTAAACGCATCCGCGGAGTTGATAGCGTTGTTCGTATGTGATGAAAGGAATCTGAATATATGAAAGCTGTTTTGCAAAGAGTTCTTTCCGCTTCTGTTGAATGTGAGGGAAAGACCGTTTCTTCCATTGGAAAGGGATTTATGGTTCTTCTTGGAGTTACAAAAGAAGATACGATGGCGGATGCAGACGTTCTTGCCGCAAAAATTGCCGGTCTTCGTATTTTTGAGGACGAAAACGGAAAGATGAATCTTTCTCTTGAAGAAGTTGGCGGAGAGGTTATTGTTGTTTCTAACTTTACCCTTTGTGCGGACTGTAAACACGGAAGAAGACCTTCGTTTATCAATGCTCAGAGACCTGTTCAGGCCAACGAGCTTTATGAATATTTTATAAAAAAACTTAAGTTTAACGGTGTTCAAAAGGTTGGAACAGGGGTTTTTGGAGGAGATATGCAGGTGCATATCCAAAACGACGGCCCGGTTACATTAATACTTGATACCGAAGAATGGAAATAAAAACGGGAGGATTATACAATGGAAATTCATGAACTTGTAGTAGGACCCCTTAAAACAAATTGCTATATCGTAACTTCTGATATGAACCATGCGGTTATTATTGACCCGGGTTTTGATGCTGAAGCTATTGCAGCAAAAATCCGTGAACTTGGCGCAAAGCCGAAGTTCATGCTCCTTACTCACGGACATTTTGACCATATCGGAGCTGTTAACGGACTTAAAAAGACTTTTCCGGAGATGAAATCCGTTATTCTTGCAGAGGATGAGGATATCTGTCTTGATCCGAGCCTTATCAACAAGGAAATCGGCGTTGTTACCAAACCGGATATGCTTTTTGCTGACGGAGATATTGTTAAACTTGATGACCTTACTTTTAGATTTATGGCAACTCCGGGACACACCAAGGGCTGTGCATGCATTTTTGTTGAGGATAAAATCTTTACCGGAGACACCCTTTTCTCCCGCGGATATGGAAGAACCGACCTTTATGGCGGTTCCACAAGGGATATGAAAGCATCCCTTAAAAAAATCGGAGCTATTGAGGGAGACTATGAGATTTATCCGGCACACGGACCTCATACCACCCTTAAAACCGAAAAATACGCAAACCCCTATCTTAGAAAAGCAATGGGTCTTGGAATATGATTCTTGTAATTGATTCCCACCCGTATCGTTATGAAGCAGAAGCTCTCTGCCGCATGTTTTTACGCGGCAGGGAGCTTAAAATATTTGAAGGAGCAGATATTCCGGAAGATGATTTTATTTATACCGGAGTTTTTGGCGATGAGATTTCCGTAAGGGTTAAAATGGACGGTTTTGACCTTTCTTCCAATGCGAAAGAAACGGAAAACAAGGCGCAGAAAATGGAATATCTGCTTTATGAAATCCTTTCAAAAATCACCGGAATTGTTCCAAAATGGGGAACTCTTACCGGAATAAGACCGGTAAAGCTTGCTTTATCCATGATGGACAGAGGGATTTCTTCCGAAGAGGTAAGAAGAAAATTTAAAGAGGAAAGACTTGTCAGCGATGAGAAGCTGGATCTTCTTTTGAGCACCGCTGAGCACGAAAGAGCTATACGTGCACTTTCTAAGCCAGAATCTGTGAGCATGTATATTTCCATTCCGTTCTGTCCGAGCAGATGTTCTTATTGCTCGTTCACTTCACATGCAATAGAAAAGGCGGCGAAGCTTATTCCACAGTATGTTGACCTTCTTTGTGAGGAACTGCGTGATACTGCGCAGCTTATGAATGAGCTTGGACTGCGCCTTGAAACAGTTTACATGGGCGGCGGAACACCAACGGTGCTCACTGCGGAACAGATGGACAAAGTTTTGAGCACCGCGAGAAGCTCTTTTGATTTTGGAAAGGTTATGGAACTTACTGTTGAGGCAGGAAGACCGGATACCATTACGCCGGAAAAGCTTTTGGTTATGAAGAAAAACGGGGTTGACCGCATCAGTATCAATCCGCAGAGCATGGATGACGGAGTTCTTGAGCAGATTGGAAGAAAACATACCGCAAAGGATGTTATCAATGCTTTCAATATGGCAAGAAGCCTTGGATTCGATAATATAAACATGGACCTTATTTCCGGACTTCCCGGAGATGATTTTGATAAATTCAGAAGAACCATAGACTCCGTGCTCGAACTTGAACCGGAGAACATAACTTTGCATACTCTTACGGTTAAGCGCAGCGCAAATCTTGTTGGCGATGCTCAAAACATGCTCTCTAAAAGCGTTGATGAAATGAACGAGCACGCTTTCAGGTGCTTTGATGATGCTGGATATTATCCGTATTATCTCTATCGCCAGAAAGGTACTGTTGAGGCACTTGAAAACACCGGATTCTGTAAACCGGGAAAAGAGGGAATATATAACGTATTCATCATGGATGAAACGCATACGATTCTTGCAACCGGTGCCGGAGGCGTTACAAAGATGAAAGACCCCCACGGTTCAAAAATCGAGCGCATATTTAACTTTAAATTCACGTATGAATATGTTGATAAATTTGACCTTATGAATGAAAGAAAAGAACAGGTGAAAGATTTTTATGCAAGATATCCCCTTTGAATTTGCTTTTGATATTGCAAAAATCAATGCGGAAATTGAAAAAGCGCCGGAGGAAATTATCCGAAGAAGCGAGGATTCCATCGAGAGGGAAGTTATAAGAACAGCAGATGAGATTATATCCGCAGGAGAAAAACTGCGAATCGTTCTTATATGCGGAAGGTCTGCATCCGGAAAAACGACTTTTGCAAAAAAACTTTGCAAAAAGCTTCGGGAAAAAGGCAGAGAAGCAAGGCACATAGGTCTTGATGATTTTTTGCTTGGATTTAAATATATGCCCGTTAATGAAGACGGAACTTATGATATGGAGAGCATAAAAGGACTTGATGTTGCTCTTGCAAACGAATGTTTTGGAAAGCTTTTATCCGAAGGATATGCGGATTTTCCGACTTTTGATTTTCCTAAGCAACGCAGAGGCGATATATGGAACAGGGTTGAGGCATCGGAAAAAAGCCTTATCGTTATCGAGGGGATACATGCTCTTAATCCGCTTCTTACGGAAAATCTTTCTGAGGACGGAATTATCCGAATCTATATTCAGCCGGAATGTTCATATTATCTTGATGGGGAGAAGATTTTTTCTCCGGAGGAGATTAGACTTATCCGAAGGGCATCAAGGGACGAACTTTTCAGAGGTTGGAGCGCAGAAAAAACGCTTATTCAATGGAAAAGCGTTCTTTCCGGCGAGAAGACTTACATTGAGCCATATATAGATTCTGCAAAAATCAGAGTTAACACTTCCATGGAGGCAGAACCGGCTTTTATTAAACCGATTATCGGGAAAATGCTCTCTGTTATAGACGAAAATTCGCCGTTTTTTATGGAAGCGGAGAGGATTTTTCATAAGCTTGAAGCGTTTTATGAAGCGGAGATGGGTTTTTTACCGAAAGATTCGCTTCTTAGAGAATTTGTGGGATGATTTTTATTGATTTTCATATATTAGAGGTATATAATTAAAAAGGAATATTTTGCAGAAAAGGAGAAATGTTATCATGTCCGAATTTGACGATTTCATCAGAGGAATCGGCTCTGATATAAAAAATGTTGCAGAACAGGTTGGCAAAAAAGCAGAAGAAACTTTTGAGATTTCCAAACGCAAAGCTGAAAGAATGACCCTTAAAGGCAACATTCAGAAAAACTACCAGAAACTTGGCGAACTTGTTTATGGCGGAATTAAAAACGACGAAGATATTCAGAATGAGATGGAAGCTATTGTTGCAGAGCTTGATTTTAATTTTGCCCGCATAGCTGAAATTTATGAAGAAATCGGCGCTATCAAAAACGGTACCTATGTTCCGGAAGATGAGGAAGAGGACTGGGAAGAAGAATATGCAGAGGAATATGACGAAGAATATTCCGATGAAGAATATGAAGAAGAACCGGAAGTTGAAGTCGCTCTCGTAATCGAAGAAAACGGCGAAATCATTGAAGAACCGGCAGAAGTTGTTGCAGAAGAAAGCAACGCAAAAAAGCTTGAATTCGATATTAACATTGACTAAATCCAAAAAGCGGAGGCAGTATAAATGACATACAATCAGTTTAAAGGTTCGGCGGAATATATTCTTGCACAGACCAGAATCCGCCCGAAAATTGCTATCATTCTTGGAAGCGGACTTAATCCTATCGCATCCGAAATTGAAAACGCAACAAGAATTCCTTATAAAAACATTCCCCGCTGGAATTCCACCACAAACCCCGACCACGAAGGTGTTCTTATTGTAGGATATCTTGATAAAATCCCGGTTGCGGTTATGAACGGAAGACTTCATCAGTATGAAGGCAACAGCATGAAAGAATGTGCATATCCCATCGGCGTTTTTAAGGCAATGGGAATTGAGAAAATAATCATCACCAATGCCGCAGGCGGAATCAATACCTCTTATAAAAACGGAGATTTTGTTCTTATTTCTGACCACATCAAATTCTTTAATGACGGCCCTCTTACCGGAGAGGATGCTTCTGTTCTTGGCGGAAGCAGATTCTTTGATATGAGCGATACTTATTGCGAATATCTTCGCAACAGAGTTCAGGGAGCATATGAATCCGAAACCGGAAAGAAAATTCAGCAGGGCGTTTATGCATATATGCCCGGCCCGCAGTTTGAAACTCCGGCGGAAATCAGAATGCTCCGTGTTCTTGGTGCAGACGTTGTTGGCATGAGCACCGTTCCGGAAGTTATTATGGCTGCTGCATGCAACATGAAAGTTGTTGGAATTTCTGTTGTTTCCAACATGGCAGCAGGAGTTGAGAATAAAAAAATTTCCGGTTCTGACGTTAATGAAACCTGCGCTTCCATCAAAGAAGATTTTAAAGCGCTTATTCATACCGCCGTTCGCATTATGGAGGAGGAAAACTGAAAATGCTTTTTAAAGACATAACCTATATTGACGAAAATTTTAATACCGTTGAGCACGCATATATCGGCACCAAAAACGGTATTATTGATTATATCTCTACCGAAAAACCGGATTGGGGCTATGGTGAAGTTTATGACGGAGCGGGAAAAGTTCTTATGCCCGGCTTTGTTAACAACCATTGCCATGCTGCAATGACCCTTCTTCGCGGATATGGCGAAGGTCTTCCGCTTCATAGATGGCTTGAAGAAAGAATCTTCCCGTTTGAAGCAAAATGGGACGAAAACAGCATCTATTGGGCAGGACTTCTTGGTATGGCAGAAATGATTGCATGCGGAACCACCTCTTTCAGCGATATGTATTTCTTCGATGCTGTTGCAGAAAAGGTTGTTCGCGAATCCGGAATCAAATGCAACTTTGATAATCCTCCCATCTGCTTTGACGGAACTCCTCTTAAAAAACAGAGCTATTTTACTCCTGTTGATGAGATGGTTAAAAAATTCGGACACAGCAAGGGACGCTTTGTTGAAGAATTCGGTCTTCATGCTGAATATACTTCCACGGAACCCCTTGTAAAAGAGGTTGCTGCATACGGCAAGGAAAACGGTGTTCGTCTTCATATCCATATGGATGAGACCAAAGTTGAGCACGAAAATTGCAAAAAGAACCGCGGCATGACCACTGCACAGTATTTTGAATCCTGCGGAATTTTTGAAAATAACGTAAACCTTGCTCATTGCGTATGGGTTGAGGACAGCGATATTGAGATTCTTGCAAAATATCCCAATGTTTCCGTAACTCATTGTCTTTCCAGCAACATGAAGCTCGGAAGCGGATTTGCTCCCATCAGAAAGATGCTCGATGCAGGAATCAACGTATGTCTCGGTACTGACGGTGCTTCCAGCAACAACAACCTCAACATGTTTGAAGAGATGCACCTTGCTGCAATGATTTGCAGAGGTATTACCGGCGACGCAGGAAATGTTTCTGCAAAAGAGCTTTTGAAAATGGCAACCGTTAACGGTGCAAAATCCCAGGGAAGAAACGATACCGGCGTTATTAAAAAAGGCAACAAAGCAGACCTTGTTGTTCTTGATTTCAATAAACCGCATCTCGTTCCCTGCTATGATGTACTTACCAACATCGTATTCTCCGCACAGGCTTCTGACGTTGTGCTCACCATGGTTGACGGCGACGTTCTTTATCGTGACGGAAAATACAAAACCATTGATATTGCAAAAGTTTACGACAAAATCAGCTACTATCTTCCTAAGATTCTTGCTCAGCTTTGATTTTTGTTTAAAATGATTTTTTTAACGTGACCGGAAGGGGAATCTTTCCGGTCACAGTTTTGAATTTATATAAAAGGGGGACGGTTCTTGGGCGCTAAAAAACAAAATTTTCTTCAGGGCGCACTGATCCTCAGTGCTGCGGCGATAATTGTTAAAATTATCGGTGCGGTTTATAAAATTCCGCTGATGAACATAATCGGCGGCGAGGGTTTTGGATATTACAACACCGCTTATACTATTTTTACTCCGCTTTATACCATTGCAACTGCCGGAATTCCCGTTGCTGTTGCAAGAATGGTTTCGGAATGTATGACCCTTGGAAGATACAGAGATGTAAGAAGAATATTCCAGATTTCCATGACCTGTTTTCTTATAACGGGAACTCTTGGAAGCCTTGTTATGCTTTTTGGCAGCAAATTCCTTGCGGGAAGCGTCTGTGGAAACCCGGGAGCATTTCTTTCTGTAATAGTTCTTTCTCCTGCGGTTTTCTTCCTTTGCATGACCAGTGCATACAGAGGATATTATCAGGGACTTCGCAACATGTATCCTACGGCGGTTTCTCAGGTAATCGAGGCTGTTGTTAAGGTTGTAATCGGTCTTGCGCTTACAATTATTGTTACGAAACTTGGACTTTCCGAATATGCGGAAACAGGAAAATTCCTCGGAATCGATCTTGGTATTTCTGCCGCAGGACTTTCTG
The DNA here is from genome assembly GCA_017547705.1 of Oscillospiraceae bacterium. Classification (GTDB taxonomy): domain Bacteria; phylum Bacillota; class Clostridia; order Oscillospirales; family Ruminococcaceae; genus UMGS1668. The sequence continues at coordinate 14,317 of JAFYOZ010000104.1, read as the reverse complement.
AGGAGTCTGTAATTGCGCCTATTGCTGCAGCGGCGGCTATTGCAGGTGTTATGATTTCCACCATGGTGGGAATGCTTTATATGATGATAAGTTACAGGATAAAGGGTGACGGAATCAGTCAGCCGGAACTTTATGATGCTCCGGAGGCAACTTCCAGAAAAAAACTTCTTAAAAATCTTGTTACCATTGCGGTTCCGGTTTGTCTTGCAACTCTTTCTACCAATATTACTAACCTTATCGACCTTGTTTCTCTTATGAACAGAATGGAATATGCCATTCGTCTTGATCATTTTACTATCCTTGAGATGTATAATGGTCTTTTCCCGGAGGGACTTGAGCTTGAAGGTATTCCAAACTATCTTTACGGCGTTTATTCCGGAATGCCGGTAACACTTTTTAACCTTGTTCCGGCTATTGCTATAACTTTTGGTACTGCGGCACTTCCGAACGTTGCGGCAGCATGGACTTCGCATAACCGCCACAGAATCAAAAGTTCCATTGATACGGTGCTCAGACTGACCACCCTTATCGCAATTCCTGCAGGAATCGGTCTTTCTGTTATGTCTAATGAAGTTCTTACTCTTTTGTATCCACTCAGACTTAACGAAGTTGCCATTGCGGCTCCGCTTCTCAGAGTAATGGGAATTACGGTAATATTTGTTTGCACATGCGCTTCCTGCCACAGTATTCTTCAGGGTATCGGAAAAGAGAGACTTCCGCTTATCTTCATGCTCATCGGTGCGGCAGTTAAGCTTATAATGAACTATATTTTTGTTGCGGTGCCGAGTTTTAATATCCAGGCGGCGCCGTACGGTTCTCTTGTATGCTATACCCTTATCATGGTTATGGATATAGTTGCAATAAACCATTACGGACAGATTAAGATCAACCTTTATTCCACATTCCTGCTTCCGCTTTTCTCCGGAGTACTTTGCGGAATCGGAGCAAAGGTGTTCTTTGTTGTATTCGACATCTTCCTTTCCGAGAAGCTTGCAACCGTTGGCGGAATCGGAATGGCGGTTGTAATTTACGGAATTTCCGTACTTCTTACTAAAGGAATCACAAAAAAAGATTTTTTAATGATTCCAAAGGGCGAAAAAATCGCTAAAGTACTTGAAAAAATCCATCTGTTGCGATAAAATAGGGGGTAGCCTTTTTCGTGGGTAATGATTTTATCAAAAAAGAGAAGTATTCCATCGGGGATCTTCTTGAAATCATGTCGCTTTTAAGAAGCGAAAACGGCTGTCCCTGGGACAGGGAACAAACCCATCTTTCCATCCGCAAGAACTTCATAGAGGAAACTTATGAAGCGGTGGAGGCAATCGACTGTAATGACCCGGAGATGCTTCGGGAAGAACTGGGCGATGTGCTTTTACAGGTTGTGTTCCATACTCAGATGGAAAAGGAAAACGGCAATTTTGATTTTGATGACATTTGTGACGGAATATGCCAAAAGCTTATAATCCGCCATCCGCATATTTTTGGAGAAGAGGAACTTTCTTCTTCCAATGCGGTTGCAAACAGATGGGAAGAAATCAAAAAAGAGACCAAGGGCCAAAAATCCGGAAGCGAAACGCTTATCGCTGTTCCAAAACAGCTTCCGGCGCTGATGCGCTGTGATAAGCTTTTGCATCGGGCAGAAAAAGCGGCGGGAACAAAAATCTGTTCCGAAAAAGCTTTTGATATGCTTGATGAAAACGTTTTTGAACTTAGAAAAGCGGAAAAAGAAAACCGGGATCTTATAAAAGAGAAAATGGGGGAATTGCTCTTTTCTGCAGTTATGGCGGCAAGAGCAATAGGTCTTGAGCCGGAGGAATGTCTTGATGCATCCTCGGAAAAATTTATAAGGCATTTTACCGAGATGGAAAAAATCGCCAAAGAACAGGGGAAAGCTCTTTCAGAGATGGAAGAGGAGATTTTTTCACAGGGTAAAGGTCAAAAGACAAATCAATAAATGCGGAAAGAAACCGCGGTATTCAAAAAAACGGAGGTATTTTTAAAATGACCAAATCTGATCTTATCGCAGCAGTAGCAACCAAAATCGGTTCTTCTAAAAAAGACAGCGAGAAAGCTGTAGCAGCAGTTCTCGAATCCATCACTGAAGCTCTTGCAAACGGCGAAGCAGTACAGCTTGTTGGCTTCGGCACTTTCGAAGTTAAAGAACGCGCTTCCAGAAAAGGTATCAACCCCAGAACCAAAGAAGAAATCACCATCGAATCTTCCAAACTTCCTTCCTTCAAAGCTGGTAAAGCTCTTAAAGAAGCAGTTAAATAATTTTTGATGAATAAATTTCCCCTGTCGGTTTGGCAGGGGATTTGTTATATATATTATATTATCCTTTATATTATATAAGGAGGAGAAAAAATGCGCCTTGATAAATATTTAAAGGTTACAAGACTTATTAAACGCCGCACCATTGCAAACGAAGCTTGCGACGCAGGCAGGGTTTTTGTTAACGGAAAAGCCGCAAGAGCCTCGTATGAGGTTAAAGAGGACGATATTATCGAAATCCAGCTTGGACAGAGACCTCTTAAAGTTAAAGTTGTTTCCATTGTTGAATCCGTAAGAAAAGAAGACGCCGCACAGAACTATATTGTTGTGGAATAAAAAACCTCCATTGTTAAAGGGAGGGGGACCGCGAAGCGGTGGAGGGATTCATTTGTGAATTATAAACATAATTCAAATCTTACAGAAAGAGCGAGAGAATTAAGAAAAAATATGACGGCCGAAGAAAAAATTCTCTGGTATCAGTTTCTAAAAGATTACCCCGTAAGATTTTTGCGTCAAAAAATAATAGATAATTATATCGCGGATTTTTATTGCTCGAAGGCAAAATTGGTTATTGAATTAGACGGTTCACAGCATTACAGTGCAGAGGGAAGAGAATACGACACAATAAGAACCGGATTTATAGAAAAAAGAGGTATTGAAGTTTTACGGATTCCGAATAATCAAATAAAAGAGAATTTTGAGGGGATTTGCAGATTTATAGATAAAGAGGTGAGAAGAAGGATTCAAGAGGAAAGAATCCCTCCGTCTTCGCCTTGCGGCGAATCCACCTCCCTTTGACAAGGGAGGTTAAGAGGAAAAGTTACAAAAATGTAACTTTTGTAATTAAATTTAAATAATTTTGTAAAAAAACTGTTGACAAAGTTTTTTTGGTGTGGTATATTATGGACGTGATAAATGTTACAAATTGGTTAAAAGGTTTGTAACCGAAAAATAACTCTCCAACGGGGTCGATGATCCCGGGGCATTTATCACCGTTAACGATTAGAACAGTTCGATTTGGAGAGACGAACTTTTCTGATAATTGCTCAAAAAAATATTTTAGGAGGAAACTAAACATGAAAAAAGCTCTTGCTCTTGTTCTTGCTCTTGTTCTTGCTCTTAGCATGGCAGTATCTGCTTTCGCAGGCACTCTCATCCTTCTCGAAGAAGTAAAAACCCAGGGCACCAAAATGATCACCTTTGTTGACGCTTGGAACTACACTGCAGACGGCAACACCATCCTTACCCAGTACTATCACGGCGGCGTATTCTACACTGCACTCCGTTGCATGAAATGCGATGCAGCATACATCGACGTAGATCTCTCTGACGTTAAAGTTGTTACCTCTGGTAACGTTAAAGCTGAACTCATCGAGTACAACCCTGAAACCATGGTTGACTACATGGTCACCGACGTTAACGACAAACTCGTTACCTATTCTGTAAAAGAATATGACGGTACCAAAGTTCTCAAAACTGTTACTGATTCTGCTCTCTGGGCTTCCTACACCGGCGCTGCTGACCTCGAAAACGAGTCTTATGCATGGGCTGTTGCAGCTGCAGACTGGATGAACAAAACCTACAACACCACCGTTTACAAAGTTGTTGCTGACAACGATGTTTACGTAGTAAAATTCACTGTTGAAGATAACTACTCTGCTTCCTACACCGAAGGTTCCATCAAAGTAACCGCAACCTGCGATGACTGCAGAAAAGCTGTTGCTATGGAAGGCACTGTTATCAACGACGTATCCATCTGGGAATACGAAGCTGTTAAATCTGCTGCTCTCTACAATGCAGACGGCGAATACCTCTCCGTAAACGGCCAGGGTTACTCCGACTACATCACTGCTATCAACGGTTACGTAAAACCTGAACTCGTAGTTAACTACGATCATGCAGAAGTAATCTCCACCACTGCTTTCCGTGCAATCGAAGGCAAAAACATCACTGTTGATGTTGACAACTACATGGCTGTTACCATCAAAAACGTAGCAAAAGGCCAGAAAGGTGTAAACTTCCTCACCTACGGCGACAACGCTCTTACCTCTGAAATCGAATTCGGTTTCTATGGCAAACAGACTGTTGCTTCTGACTTCGAAATCGTTGTAGACCTCGGTCTCACCTACTTCGAACTCCGTGAGCACTTCCTTGAGAAAATTGAAGAAGACGATATCGTTGACTTCTACCTCACCAAAGACGGCAAAGTTATCGACACCATCACCGTTGACTTCATGACCGAAGATTACAACGAAGCATTCGTTCTCGTAATCGAAGGCAAAAACACCACCCTTGGTCAGTACACTCTCGACATCGCTGCTCCTGTAGCTGCTGAAGGCGAAGAGAACCCCAACACTGGTGCTGAATCTGTTCTCGGCGTAGTTGCTGCTCTCGCAGTTGTTTCTGTTGCAACCGCTGCTGCTGTTTCCCTCAAAAAATAATTTTTGACTGAATCAGTTAAAAAGCTCAACTTAACCTAAATCACCCCGACCGGAACTCTCCATCCGGTCGGGGTTTTTCTATTATATAAAGCCTTCTCCCAAGGGAAGGCAAAGCGAAACGGTCAAGACCGTTCCCTACGGCTGTGTGGAAACCTCCTCGGAGGAGGTGGTGGATTTTTTGCCAGTTAAAGAAATAGGGTATTATTCGTTTTTACAATCCCTCAGTCACCTTCGGTGACAGCTCCCTTTGCACAAGGGAGTCAGCCCTCAGGGATTCCTTTTTTGTGGCGACCACATAGGGTCGCCGCTACAATAGGGGGGAGGCTTTATATATAATATATATACATTATTATATATATAAAAAGGAAACCGGAAATTTCAGCGTTTTAGCATGGTAAAATAATTCGTCCGCAGAGCCGGGTGTTTCTTTTTTGCTTTTATGTATTTCTTTGGAACACCGGGGAGGGTTTATTGAAAATAACAGGCAAAACGGAGAATTTATGCTTGATTTTTTGGTCATTTTGCTGTATAATATGTATGAAACACACGGATTAGTTGATATACAAAACGTTAGTCAAAACTAACGAAAAAAATTTAAAAAAATCTTGAAAAATCACGAAAAAAAGCTTGACAATAGGGCTTTCATAATATATAATATGTATTGCGTGACTGCAACAAGGCGGATGCTATGCAAGCATATCACTTGTGAGGCGTCCGCACGATATGCGATGAAGCGGGAGGTTGCTGTCTGTGTGACAGGTAATTTCCGCAGAGTATGTCCGATTTTAAACCGGGCGACAAGAAATACTGCACACCCATGTGTGTCGGCGTATGTGATGAGCTGCGCTTGACGGGTCTTGTTATTAAAGCGTACTGCAGCTTTAAAAAGCTATAGGTGCGCGCGTCCGGAGATACCTGCGTCTATTATATATAAATAATAGAAGCGAGGGATTTCCGTTTTTTAATGAGAAGACATGAAACACACGGGAGCGTGGAATGTGTTTCACAAGGTCGCACCCCATGCAGTGTCATTGGGAATCAATTAAGGAGGCGATTTTAGTGGCAGTCAAAGAAAAAATCAGAATCAGACTGAAGAGCTATGATCATCAGCTTATCGATCAGGCAGCAGAAAAGATTGTTGAAACTGCAAAGCGCACTGGTGCTCGCGTTTCCGGTCCTATTCCGCTCCCCACCGAAAGAGAGATCGTAACCATTCTCCGCGCTGTTCATAAATACAAAGACAGCCGTGAGCAGTTTGAACTTCGTACCCACAAAAGACTCATCGACATTCTGAGACCTTCCAACAAAACTGTTGAAGCTCTCACCGGTCTTGAGCTCCCTGCCGGTGTCGAAATCGAAATCAAGTTCTAATTAACCTGATTTACTTCGACCATGCAGGTCATGTCGATCCGCAAAAATGATGCGGAACCGACCAATAACCAATAGGAGGCAGAAAAATGAAAAAGGCAATCATTGGCAAAAAGATTGGTATGACCCAGCTTTTTGACCAGGCAGGAAAAGTAATTCCTGTAACTGTTGTTGAAGCCGGCCCCTGCGTTGTTACTCAGAAGAAAACTCTTGAGAACGACGGATATGAATCTGTACAGATCGGCTACGGCGAAATCACTGAAAAACATCTTAACAAACCCCTCAAAGGTCACTTCGCAAAAGCAGATGTTGCTGCAAAGAAATATCTTCGCGAATTCAGACTTGATGACTGCTCCGCAGTAAACGTTGGCGACCTCATCAAAGTAGACGCTTTTGTTGTTGGCGAAAAAGTTGACGTTACCGCAAAGAGCAAAGGTCACGGATACGCAGGTACCATTAAACGCTACGGCTTCAAGAGCCTTAAAGCAACCCACGGTACCGGCCCTGTAGGCCGCCACATCGGTTCCATGGGTAACTGCTCTGACCCCGGTCGTGTAGTTAAAGGAACCAAGCTCCCTGGACATTTTGGTTGCGAACGCACCACTGTTCAGAACCTCGAAGTTGTTAAAATTGATGCTGAGAACAATCTCATCGCTATCAAAGGTGCAATTCCTGGTCCTAAAGGCGCAATCGTAAGTGTTATGGCTGCTGTTAAGAAACAGAAAGTTAAAAACACTTCCGTATCCATCAGTAAGAACCCGCAGAAAGCATCTGCACGTAAATGATAAAGGAGGAAAAGATACATGTTAGACGTTAAAGTTTTGAACATGAACGGCGAAGAAGTCGGTACTCTTTCCCTCTCTGAAGCCGTTTTCGGTATTGAACCGAACACTGTTGCAATGCATGCAGCTGTTGTAAACTATCTTGCTAACCGTCGTCACGGTACTCAGTCTACTAAGACCAGAACCGAAGTTCGCGGCGGCGGCAAAAAACCCTGGAGACAGAAAGGCACTGGCCACGCTCGTCAGGGTTCCACCAGAGCTCCTCAGTGGGCACACGGTGGCGTAGCTCTTGGCCCGAAACCTAGAAAATATCGTTTCACTCTCAATAAGAAAGTTCGCAGACTTGCAATGCTCTCCGCACTCAGCTGCAAAGTTGCTGCAAGCGAGATGATCGTTCTTGAGAACCTTGAGCTCAACGAAATCAAAACCAAAGCAATGGTAAAAACCCTTGCAAACATTGGTGCGAATGGTAAAACCCTTGTTGTTATGCCCTCTGTTAACGAAAACGTTATCAAATCCGCACACAACATCCCCGGCGTAAGAACCGCTCTTACCAACACCATTAACGTATATGACATCCTCAACCATGATAACCTTGTTATCACCAAAGAGGCTGTTGCAAAACTTGAGGAGGTGTATGCAAAATGATGAAGACCGCACATGACATCGTTATCGCTCCGGTCATCACCGAAGCTTCCATGACTGCAATCAGCCAGAAGAAATACACTTTCCGTGTAATGAAAAACGTAAACAAACAGGAAATTGCCAAAGCTGTTGAAGAACTTTTCGGCGTTAAAGTTGCAAAAGTTAACACCATCAACATGAGAGGCCGCAACAAAAGAGTTGGCCTTCACTATGGCAAAACCGCTGACTGGAAGAAAGCAATCGTAACCCTTAAAGCTGACTCTAAGGGCATTGAGTTCTTCGAGAGTATGCTGTAAGGAGGACGGACTGAATGGCAATTAAGTTCTATAACCCCACTACTCCCGGTCGTCGCGATATGTCCACTATCGATTACTCTGGACTTTCCAAGGTAGCTCCGGAACGCAGCCTTCTCGAACCGATGAAGAAGCATTCCGGTCGTAACTCCTACGGCCGCATTACTGTTCGTCATCGTGGCGGCGGTAACAGAACCAAATATCGTATTATCGACTTTAAACGTAACAAAACCGGAATGATGGCAGACGTTCTCACTCTTGAGTACGACCCCAACCGTTCCGCTCACATCGCTCTTGTTCAGTATGAAGATGGCGAAAAGAGATACATTGTTGCTCCTCATGGAATGAGACCCGGCGACAAAGTTACTTCCGGTCCGGAAGCAGACATCATCGCAGGCAACGCTCTTCCTCTTGCAAACATCCCCGTTGGTACTTTCATCCACAACGTAGAGCTTTATCCCGGAAAAGGCGCACAGCTTGTTCGTTCTGCAGGTACCATGGCACAGCTCATGGCTAAAGAAGGCAAATATGCTCTTATCCGTCTTCCCAGTGGCGAACTTCGTAACGTTCCCGCAGGATGCTACGCAACCATCGGCCAGGTTTCTAACGTAGAACACGCTAACGTTTCCTACGGTAAAGCAGGTCGTATGCGTCACATGGGTTGGAGACCTACCGTTCGCGGTTCTGTAATGAACCCCTGCGACCATCCTCACGGTGGTGGTGAAGGTAAATCTCCTATCGGTCGTCCGGGCCCTGTAACCCCTTGGGGCAAACCTGCTCTTGGTTACAAAACCAGAGCTAAACACAAGGCTTCCGATAAATTTATCGTAAGACGCCGCAACGCGAAATAATCGAGAAGGAGGATAAACGAAATGAGCAGAAGTATTAAAAAAGGACCGTTTGTTCAGCCCGTTCTTCTTGCAAGAGTACGCGAGATGAACAAAGCTGGCGAAAAAAGAGTTCTTAAAACTTGGAGCCGTTCGTCCACGATCTTCCCGGATTTCGTAGGACACACCTTTGCGGTTCACGATGGACGTAAACATGTTCCGGTATATGTAACCGAAGATATGGTTGGTCACAAACTCGGTGAGTTTGCTCCCACCAGAACTTTCAGAGGTCACGCTGGTTCTAAAAAAACTAACAACGGTAAATAAGGCCGAGAGGAGGATTTCACATGGAAGCAAGGGCTATATTGAGATATGCCCGCATCTCGCCTCGTAAAGTACAGATTGTTCTCGATCTTATCAGAAACAAACCTGTAGATTACGCAATGGCAGTGCTTAAACACACCCCCAAAGCGGCCTGCGAGCCGCTCGAGAAGCTCCTGAAATCGGCTATCGCCAACGGAGAGAACAACCACGGCATGAGCAAAGACAACATGTACATTGCAGAATGCTTCGTAACTCCCGGCCCGACGATGAAACGAATTCAGCCTATGGATCACGGTAAAGCATTCCGTATCCTTAAGAGATCTTCTCATATCACCCTGGTTCTCAGAGAAAAAGACTAAGTAGGAGGTAAATTAATGGGACAGAAAGTTAATCCCCACGGTCTCCGTGTTGGTGTAATTAAAAATTGGGATTCCCGCTGGTTTGCCAAGGACTCTGTCTTCGGCGACACTCTTGTTGAGGATTACAACCTTCGTAAATTCCTCAAAAACAAACTTTACGGCGCAGGCGTTCCGAAAGTAGAAATCGAACGCACCGGCGACAGCAAAGTGAGAATCCACATTCATTGTGCAAAACCCGGTATGGTAATTGGCCGTCAGGGTTCTGAAATCGAAAAACTTCGCCTTGAATGCGAGCAGATGCTCAACAAAGGCAAAGAAGAAAAAGTTCAGGTTTTCCTCAACATTGTTGAAGTTAAACAGCCTGATAAAGACGCACAGCTTGTTGCAGAAAACATTGCAGCACAGCTCGAACGCAGAATTTCCTTCCGCCGCGCTATGAAACAGTCCATCGGACGTGCAATGAAACTCGGCGTTAAAGGTATCAAAGTACAGTGCTCCGGTCGTCTCGGTGGTAGAGAGATCGCCGGCAGCGAATGCTATCATGAGGGCACCATTCCGCTTCAGACCATTCGTGCTGACATCGACTACGGTTTTGCAGAAGCAGCAACCACCTACGGTCGTATCGGTGTAAAAGTTTGGATCTACAACGGTGACGTTCTTAACGACGTAAAGAAACAGCCCTCTCGCAAAGAAGGAGGTCGTAAATAATGCTTCTTCCGAAGAGAGTTAAATACCGTCGTGTTCAGAGAGGCCGCATGAAAGGCGCTGCACATAGAGGTAATTTCGTTTCCAACGGCGATTTCGGCCTTATGGCTCTTGAGCCCTGCTGGCTCAAAGCAAACCAGATCGAGGCAGCTCGTATCGCTATGACCCGTTACATCAAACGTGGCGGTCAGGTTTGGATTAAAGTATTCCCGGATAAACCCATCACTGCAAAACCTGCAGAAACTCGAATGGGTTCCGGTAAAGGTGCTCCTGAATATTGGGCAGCTGTAGTTAAACCCGGCCGCGTAATGTTCGAAATCGGCGGAGTATCCGAAGAGCTTGCAAGAGAAGCAATGAGACTTGCTTCCCACAAGCTTCCTATCAAATGTAAATTCGTAAAAAGGGAAGAAAAGGGGGTTGACGAGCAATGAAAGCAGCACAGGTTCGTGTAATGAATAAAGCAGACCTTGAAAAGAAACTTTCTGAGCTCAAAGCCGAGCTTTTCAACCTGAGATTCCAGCACGCCATTAACCAGCTTGAAAATCCGATGAGACTTGTTGAAGTCAGAAAAGACATCGCAAGAGTTAAAACCGCTCTTCGTGAACTCGAGCTTAAGGCAGAGCAGTAATTGAAGGGAGGATAAAGCATGAACGAAGAAAGAAATCTTAGAAAAACCAGAGTCGGTATCGTAGTTAGCGACAAAATGGACAAAACCGTTGTTGTTAAAGTAGAAGACCGTGTTCAGCACCCCCTTTATAAAAAGATTATTAAGAGAACCGTAAGATTCAAAGCGCATGACGAAAATAACGAATGCGGAATCGGCGACCGTGTAGAAATCATGGAAACCAGACCTTTGTCTAAAGACAAACGTTGGAGAGTTTCCGAGATTATCGAAAAGGCCAAATAATTACGAGTCGGACGGAAAGGAGGAAATAATCTGTGATACAGATGCAATCTCATCTGAAGGTTGCTGATAACACCGGTGCAAAAGAACTTCAGTGCATCCGTGTTCTCGGCGGTACCAGAAGAAAATATGCTAACATCGGCGACGTAATCGTAGCCAGTGTTAAAAAAGCAGCTCCGGGCGGCATGGTTAAAAAAGGCGATGTTGTCAAAGCTGTTATCGTCCGCTCGGCCAAAGGTCTCCGTCGTGATGACGGCAGCTACATTCGTTTCGACGAAAACGCAGCAGTCATCATCAAAGAAGACAAAAACCCGCGTGGAACCCGTATCTTTGGACCGGTAGCTCGTGAGCTCCGTGAAAAAGAATACCTTAAAATCCTGAGCCTTGCGCCCGAAGTTCTCTAAGAAGGAGGAAATTGACGATGAATAAAGTACACGTAAAAACCGGCGACAAAGTCATCATCATCTCCGGTAGAGATAAAGGCAAAGAAGGCAAGGTACTTGAAGTAAGCCCTTCCGAAGGCAAAGTAATTGTCGAAGGATGCAACATTGCAACCAAACATGCAAAACCCAGAAGAATGGGTGAGCAGGGTGGACTTCTTCAGGTTGAAACTGCTATCTATGCCTGCAAAGTGATGCTTGTTTGCCCCAAATGCGGCAAAGCAACTAGACTTGCCCACAAAGTTCTTGCTGACGGAACCAAAAAACGTCTTTGCAAGAAATGCGGCGAAACTTTTTGAGTAAGGAGGAAAACACATGACTAGACTTAGTGAGTACTACAAAAGCGATGTAGCACCTGCTCTTATGAAGAAGTTTGAATACAAAAGCGTCATGCAGATCCCGAAACTCGATAAGATCGTTGTGAACGTTGGCGCTGGCGATTGCAAAGATAACTCCAAAGCAATGGATGCTATTCTTAAAGACCTTGGTGCTATCACCGGTCAGAAAGCAATCACCTGCAAAGCTAAAAAATCCGTAGCAAACTTCAAACTCCGTGAAGGAATGGTAATCGGTGCAAAAGTAACCCTTCGTGGTGCTAAAATGTACGAATTCATGGACAGACTCTTCAACATCGCACTTCCGCGAGTAAGAGACTTCCGTGGTATCAATCCTAACGCTTTCGACGGACGCGGCAACTACAGCCTTGGTCTTAAAGAACAGCTGATCTTCCCGGAGATCGACTATGATAAAATCGAAAAACTTCGTGGTATGAACATCTGCTTCATCACCACTGCACAGACCGATGAAGAAGCTCGCGAGCTGCTCACTCTTATGGGCGCTCCGTTTGAAAAGTAAGATAGGAGGATATAAAACATGGCAAAAACGTCTATGAAGGTCAAACAGAAAGCAGAGCCTAAGTTCTCCACCAGAGCTTATACTCGCTGCAAAATCTGTGGCAGACCCCACGCCTATCTTCGCAAATTTGGTATTTGCCGTATCTGCTTCAGAGAACTTGCTTACAAAGGTGAGATCCCTGGCGTAAAGAAGGCAAGCTGGTAACTTATAGAGAACAAAGGAGGTTTGAGGAATGCATATCACCGATACAGTCGCTGACTTGCTGACCCGCATCAGAAACGCGAATTCCGCTAAGCATGATACCGTCGATGTTCCCGCTTCTAACATGAAAAAAGCAATTACCCAGATCCTTCTCGATGAAGGTTACATCAAAGGTTACCAGGTAATTGAAGATGGAAAACAGGGAATCATCCACATCACGCTTAAATACGGCGCAAATAAAACCCCGGTAATCACAGGCCTTCGCAGGGTTTCTAAACCCGGCCTGCGCATTTACACTAACGTTGAGGAAATGCCCAAAGTTCTTAAAGGCCTTGGTATCGCAATTCTTTCCACCAATAAAGGAATCATGACCGATAAACAGGCACGTAAAGAGAACGTTGGCGGCGAAGTCCTTGCGTTCATTTGGTAAGAAGGAGGGAAACTGAATGTCTCGTATCGGCAGAAAACCGATTGCAATACCGGCTGGCGTTGAAGTTGTTATTGACGGCAACGTTGTTGAGGTAAAGGGCCAGAACGGCGCCCTTAAAAAGAGCTTTCGACCTGAGATTAACATCGCAGTCGAAAACGGCGAGATCATCGTGTCCCGCCCTGACGATACTAAGGAAATGAGAAGCCTTCATGGTCTTACCAGAACCCTTGTATCTAACATGGTAACCGGTGTTTCCACTGGTTTTACCAAAGAGCTTGAAATCAACGGTGTTGGTTATAAAGCAGTTAAAGAGGGAACCAACCTTGTTATGAACCTTGGTTATTCCCACCAGGTCATCATCCCTGAAAGAGATGGTGTAACCTTCGACGTTCCTGCACTTAACAAAGTTATTGTTAAAGGCGCTGACAAACAGGTTGTTGGTCAGATCGCAGCAGAGATCAGAGAAAAACGTCCTCCGGAGCCCTATAAAGGCAAAGGTATCAAATATGTCGGCGAAACCATCATCCGTAAGGAAGGTAAAGCCGGTAAAGGTAAAAAATAAGAAGGAGTGAAAAAACATGGTATCTAAAGCTGATAAAAACGCTGCACGTGTTAAAAGACACTACCGCGTAAGAAACAAAATCAGCGGAACCGCTGAAAGACCGCGTCTTAATGTTTTCCGCTCCGCTAAACACATCTACGCTCAGATTATTGATGACGTAAACGGAGTTACCCTCGCAGCAGCTTCCACCACCGAGAAATCTTTCGAGAACTACGGCGGCAACAAAGAAGCAGCAAAAGAGATCGGCAAACTCGTAGCTCAGAGAGCTATCGAAAAAGGCATCACTTGTGTTGTATTTGACAGAAGTGGTTACCTTTATCACGGACGTGTTAAAGAACTTGCAGAAGGTGCCCGCGAGGGTGGACTTCAATTCTAAGAAGGAGGATACAGATGGCTTTAATCGATGCTTCTAAACTCGATCTTGTTGAAAAGGTCGTAGCAATAAACCGCGTATCCAAAACCGTCAAAGGCGGACGTGTTATGAAGTTCAGCGCTCTCGTAGTAGTTGGCGACCAGAACGGAACCATTGGTTTCGGAATGGGCAAATCTAACGAAGTTCCGGACGCAATCCGCAAAGGTATTGAAGACGCAAAGAAAAATCTTAAACACATTACCCTCAAAGGAACCACCATTCCTCACGAGGTTATCGGTAAATTCGGCGCTGGCGAAGTTCTCATGAAACCGGCTCCCAAAGGTACCGGTGTTATCGCAGGCGGCGCAGTTCGTGCCGTTATGGAAGCAGCAGGCATTCACGATGTTCGTACCAAATGCCTCCGCTCCAACAATCCTTGCAACGTAGTTTCTGCCACCATGCAGGGTCTGCTTTCTCTCCGTGATGCGGAGCAGGTTGCAGCAATCCGCGGCAAAACCGTTGAAGAAATCTACGGTTAAGGAGGAAAACAGTTAATAT
>JAFYOZ010000103.1 GCA_017547705.1 Oscillospiraceae bacterium | reverse complement strand
GGATTCCGCTTTCGTTATCCTTAACTACGACGGCGAAGTTGTTGCGATCGTTGGCGGAAAAGGCGAAAAAACCGGTTCCCGACTTTTCAACATCGCCGCAAACGGACAAAGACATATCGGTTCAACCATCAAACCTATTGCATGTTATGCTCTTGCGCTTGAAAATGACCTTATCACTTTCTCTAGCGTAATTACCGACGAACCGATTTATAAGGAAGGCGAAACAGTCGGAAGCACCACCTTTAAAGCCGACTGGCCGGTAAACTATTATGACGGATATCTCGGCGACGTTACGGTAAGAACCGCAGTTGCACGTTCCATAAACACAATTCCGGTAAAACTTGTAACTTTCCTTACCCCAAGAACCGTTTTTGATTTCCTTACTCAAAGACTTCATATTTCCACACTTGTTGACACCGGTACAAACAACGACGTTGCGGTTGCTCCGATGGCTCTCGGTTCCTTTACAAAAGGCGTAACGCCTATTGAACTTGCCGGCGCTTACCAGATGATAGGAAACGGCGGACTTTATATCGAGCCCCATTCCTATACAAAAGTACTTGACAGCGAAGGCGCAGTCATCCTTTCCGCAAACACCGCTCCGGAACGTGTTATTTCTTCGGAAACCGCAACTATCCTCAACAAACTTTGTCAGGAAGTTGTTTACGGTGCAAACGGTACCGCAAACCCCACCGCTCAGATCCCCGGTTACACCGTTGCAGGAAAAACCGGTTCTGCATCCGACAACACCGACCTTTGGTTCGTCGGACTGACTCCCCAGTATCTCGGCGTTTGCTGGCTTGGTTACAGGGATACAATGGCTCCCATCAACTACAGCTCCTATCCTACCCCGGTAATCTGGCAGGCAATTATGAAAAAGGTTATGGCAACCGAAAACCCGAACGTTAAATTCCCGGAAAGCACAAACGTTGTTTCCGCAACCTATTGCCTTGCTTCCGGCGATCTTGCGGGTTCTGCCTGTTCCGAAACCGGAACCGGTTGGTACAAGAAAAACAATCTCCCCGGAAACTGCACCGAATGTTACAGCAGTTCCAACGGAATAACCGATATTTTCGGGGACGATTATTATCCCGGAATAAGAGATATTCTTGACTGATCGTTTTTTTTAAAAGACAAAAGCGCATCTTCTTAAAGAAGATGCGCTTTTTTGTTTGCGTTTTTGGTGCGATTTTGCTCTACCCTTTTCTTATTAAATATGTTATTATAATTTTGTATATTTAAACGAAAGGCGGCGAAAAAATGCTTCGTTTTATACTCGGAACCAATGAAGAAGCCCGCAGAAAACTTCTTTACGAACATATTGCGGCAGAAGGTTCCGCTTTTCTGATCGTTCCGGAACAGTTTTCTTTTGAAAGCGAAAAACTTCTTGATGAGTTTCTGGGCGCGGAAAAATCCGGAAAAGTCGAAGTTCTCAGTTTTTCAAGACTTTGCAACAGTATTTTTCGCCGTTTCGGAGGAATTGCCGGAGAATATACCGACGATACTTCAAAACTTCTTTTAATGG
>JAFYOZ010000102.1 GCA_017547705.1 Oscillospiraceae bacterium | reverse complement strand
GTATTCTCCGTCAGTATAAAATCCCCAAACTTTAATCGGAAATACTTTTTCTATATTATAATCTCCAACATATGAATATGCATCCCCGGTAATTGCAACCAAACGATTAAGTTCCATAAAAATCATCAGGTCACTCAGTTCGTCGATTTTCGGAATGAGTAAATCAACTGCGTCTATAAAACTTTTAAGCTTTTTTTCATCATAAAAGTTTACGCTTTCAACAGTAAGATTACCCGGTGATGCAATATATCCAAAAGAATTTCCGTCTAAAAAAACGGGATGCAACTCCAAAAATGTTTTTGCAAGAAAGATTATATCCTCTTCCCAGTCTCTGTTTCTGCCTTCTTCATAAATATATACATATTCATCCGCATTTCCGTTAAATCCTGCTCTTTCCTCTTTAGAGCATCCAACAAAAGAAGCAGCCAACATAATAATACAAATAAAAACAGCTATTAATCTTTTCATTTTTTTACCGTCCTTAATTTATTATTTTAATACCGTTAGCAATGTTTACGATCTCATTGTAATCTGCTGTTCCGTTAACGCTTAACATTACATTTCCAACACTCCAAATTACGCTGCACCAACCGTCTCCTATTACGAGAAGTCCTCTGCTTTCTCCGATAGTTATATTGGAGGTTTTGGAATTTTCCGTATTAATCTTTGCGGAACCTTTTGTGCTTTGAACAATAGAAATATATAAATCTTCCTTACAATAAGTTACCGTATGCTGTCCTTCGATGCTGTAAATATTGCTGAACTCAAATCCGTTGGTCATGTATGTCGGAGCAAATGCCCCTGCCCAATCATAAAGTTCCGGGTCAATAAAATCATCATTTGGAGCGACTTCGATTTTTGTGTATCCGCCCTTTTCTTCATAGAGCAGATTATAAAAATATTCCCTTATATCTGCTGATGCAACAACAACCGTAGAAATAGAAAAAGCCACCACAAAAAACATTACAGCAACAGAAACAAAAGCCTTTTTTGCATATCGAAAAACTCTTTTTCCGGTTTCTTTTCTGTTTTCTAAAGAAATCAGCTTGTTTATTTCTTTTTCAAGAAGGATTCTTTCTTCTTCCGAAACTTTTTCTGTTTCATCAGCAATCTTTTTGCTCTCGTTTTCACAATAAATTGCCATAACTTTTTTAAATACGATATTTTCGTATTCTTCGGCAAGCTCTTTTTCTGAAATATTGAATCCAAAATCACTCAATTTTTGCATCCCCTTTCAAAAGAAAATAAGCTCTTTTTCTCGCTCTCGAAAGATAAGTACGAACGCTGTTCTTCTTTATCCCAATCAATTTTGAAATATCTTTATCATCGAGACAAAGAATATATTTTGCTTCCAAAGCTATTCTTTCTTTTTCAGGAAGAATATTCAAAACATTGGAAAGTTCTTTTAATTCTTCATTTTTAAGGAAGGATTCTTCCGGGTTACCGCAGATAAAATCCGGAATATCTTCATCTAATTCTACTTCGCTAAAATCAGCGTTTCGTTTTTTCCTTCTCATATAATCAAATGCCGTGTTTTTAAGAATAACATAGACATATGCAGGTAGTTTATCTTTTTCAATTTTCATCGCAGTTTTTACGTTTTTTATAAGCTTTATAAACGTTTCCTGAGTTATTTCTTCTGCCAAAGGTTCGTCATTAAGAATCTCTATTGCACGTTTTTTAATTCTTGGGTAATAATTTACATATATTTCTGTAAGAAACTCTTTTTCTTTATCTTTTTCAGCAGATAAAATTCCCTTTAGCATCAAAACACCTCCTTTTTAAACTTCTGTAAATATAGTAACACATTTAATTTTTATAAAAAAGCGCTTTCATATATATAGACGAAAAAATTATCATAAATGCAACATATAATTTATAAAAATTTTAACCTTTAATTAATATTTATTTATGGAAGATAAAACAAATATATGCTATACTTAATATATCGAAATACCCTTTGAAAGGATCTGCGCCATGTCACAGGAATTTGCAAACGAACGTGAGCTTGAAAAAGAGTTTGAACAAATTTTTGAAAGTGAAGAAGCACATTATCTTATAGCAAAACGTGCCCATGAATACGCAAAACTTATGGCCTATTATCGCTGTGCGATAATGGAAGTAGAAACAAAGTTCAAGGTTCTTAACGAGGAGTTTTCTCTCCGTTTTGACCGTAACCCTATCGAGAATGTAAAAAGCCGCCTTAAAAGGCCAATCAGCATCCGCAATAAGCTTAAAAAATACGGTTATCCTCTTACAATGTCAAACATCGAAGAGCAGCTTCATGACGTTGCAGGAATAAGGGTTACATGCTCATTCCCCAGCGACGTTTATACCATTGCGGAAGCCTTTTTGAATCAGGACGATGTTCATCTCCTTGTAATGAAGGATTATATCAAAAACCCAAAACCAAGCGGTTACAGAAGTCTTCATCTTATTATAGAAATCCCTATTTTTCTTGCCAAAGAGAAGCGTATGATGAAGGTTGAGATTCAGCTTCGTACTATTGCAATGGATTGTTGGGCAAGCCTTGAGCATCAGATACATTATAAAAAAGATTTCACTTTTACCGAAGAAATGGCAAAGGAACTTGCCCTTTGCGCGGATATAAGCGCAGAGCTTGACCGAAGAATGGAAGCTTTACGCAAAATAGTCCGACCGGTTCCAGAAGATATGGAAATACCTATAATATAAAGAAATCCCGTCCTTTCGGACGGGATTTTTTTCTTATTCATAAAATCAGTCGCAGATGCTGGAGGAACTGGAAGTTCCGATTCTGGAAGCGCCTGCTTCGATCATTGCGCAAGCAGCCTCGAAGGTTTTAACTCCGCCGGAAGCTTTTACGCCCATTTCCGGACCAACGGTCTCACGCATGAGTTTGATATCTTCGGGAGTTGCACCGCCGGTAGAAAAACCGGTGGAAGTTTTAACAAATTCTGCACCTGCGCGTTTCGCTGCAAGACAAGCCTCAACTTTTTCTTCATCAGTAAGGAGGCAGGTTTCGATAATAACTTTAAGAATTGCTTTTCCGTTGCAAGCGCTATGAACGGTTGCGATATCCTCTTCTACGGAGCGCCAGTCGCCTTCTTTTGCAGAGGTGATATCGATTACCATATCAATCTCTTCTGCGCCGTCTTCAACCGCACAGGCTGCCTCATAAGCTTTTGCGGCAGAAGCCATTGCTCCAAGAGGGAAACCTACTACGGAGCAGGTTTTGATTCCGGAACCTCTAAGTTCTTTATGTACAAAATCGACGTTAACGGAGTTTACACAAACGGCAGCAACTCCGTATTTTTTTGCTTCATCGCAAACAGCTTTAAGCTGATCATAGCTTGCATCTGCTTTAAGAAGAGTGTGGTCAAGATATTTTGCAATAGTCTGTTTATCCATTTTTTGCCCTCCGTTTATTTTTATATCAGCCGCATCCGCCGCAGGAACTGCAGTCTCCGGAACAACCGCCCTGTTCAGGTTTTTCTATGGTATCGGGATCATCGCCGGTTGCGGACATCTGAATGATATGAAGAACAAATTCAAACATCTCATTGAATTCATCCTGTGCGTTATTGTATGCAAGCATTTTTTCGTGATTGGTTGCTGCATCATAAAGTTCGCGAACAACTTTATCGAGTTCCTCGATTTTTTTGTCGTCGCGGTCTGCTTTGGTAATTTCCTGGGTGAGTTCATATCTCTTCATATTGAACTCAGCAATTTTCTCCTGAAGGTCTTCATCATCCTCAACAGCTTTCTGTGCGGTGTTGAGGAGAATATAGCTTTCCTCCTGCTGGATTTTTTTACCGAGTTCGCGTGCCATTTCGATAACAGTCATTTATATTTCCTCCGTTTTTATAATTTCTCCATCAAGCGCCCAACCGAGCGATTCTTTAAGATAAACTTTTGCAAAACCTTTTTCAACATCTGCTCTTGGAGCACGAACAACAAGGTTTTCATAGCTTCTTCCGCTTATATATCCTTCTCCGACATCAACCTCGTCATCAAAAAGAACCGTTGTGGTTTTTCCGACGAAGGAAGCGTTAATTTCATGGCTGATTTCAGTCTGCAAATCAAGAAGGCGCTGGAATCTTGCGGAAGAAACTTCGTGCGGAATCTGGTCTTCCATCAAAGCTGCCTTTGTGCCTTCCCTTTTTGAATAGATAAAGCTATATGTCATGCTCCAACGGGCTTTCTTAGAAAGCTCCATCGTTGCTTCAAAGTCCTCATCAGTTTCTCCGGGGAAACCAACTATAAGGTCACTTGTAATTGTAACATCGGGAATAATCTCCCTTGCCATATCAACAAGCTCCATATAATGTTCTGCGGTATATCTTCTGTTCATTCTGCGAAGAACGTCATCTGAACCGCTCTGTACCGGAAGATGGATATAATTACATACTTTTTCGCAATCGCGAATAGCTTCAAGAAGCTCTCTTGTGCAATCTTTCGGATGAGAAGTCATGAATTTTATCCTGAAATCCCCGGGAATTGCGTTAACTTCGCGAAGAAGCTCTGCAAATGTAATTCCCTTTACAAGTCCTTTCCCGTAGGAGTTTACATTTTGTCCAAGAAGAGTTATCTCTTTATAGCCTGCTTCGACTATTTTTCTTGCTTCCGCAAGGATATTTTCCGGTTCACGGCTTTTTTCTCTTCCTCGAACAAGGGGCACTACGCAGTATGTGCAGAAATTGTCGCATCCATGCATGATGGGAAGATTTGCCTTCATATCGTCGTCACGATGTACCGGAAGATATTCTGCCATGGGTCCGTCGCCTTCGCCAATATCAAACTGGCGCTTATTTGCGGTTATATGTTTATAGATAAGTTCCGGAAGTCTTGGCGCTGCATGAACTCCAAAAACGATATCCACAAACGGATAACTCTGGCGGAATTTTTTTGCAATATGCTCCTGCTGTACCATGCATCCGCAAACAGCGATTATCATTTCAGGATTTTCTTCATGGGCTTTTTTAAGAATACCGACGTTTCCAAAAACTCGCTTTTCTGCGTTTTCTCTTATTGCGCAGGTATTAAAAATAACAACTTCTGCGCCTTCAGCAGAATCTGTTATCTCGTATCCCATCTGTTCAAGAAGTCCCTCAAGCTTTTCTCCGTCAGAAAAGTTCTGCTGGCAGCCATAGGTATGGACATATGCTTTCGGTCTCCCTGCTTTTTTTAAAAGGATATCCTTTACTTTTTCAATATAGTTTATTTCCGGCATTGAAACTTCCTTTCTGCCTATAAAAATAAAATAAATACCTTAACTTTATTATATTATCACGCCTTTGAAAATTTATCAATAGTATATGTATGCGAATATGTTTATCAGCGCATTTTCGCGGCAATAATATCACTGCATTAATAACACGGAGTGATAAAAATGACCGTTAAAAGAGGAGATATATATTACGCCGACCTCAGCCCAGTCGTTGGTTCTGAACAAGGCGGAATCCGTCCGGTACTTATTGTTCAAAACGATATTGGAAACAAATACAGTCCGACTGTTATTGCTGCCGCAATAACAAGCCAGAAAGATAAAACAAAACTTCCGACCCATATTTCCGTTTCATCGCAAAACTGCGGACTTGCAAAAGATTCTATAGTTCTTCTTGAGCAAATACGCACCATCGATAAACAGCGGCTTAAAGAACATATGGGGCATCTTGATAACAGTTCTATGAATAAAATAGACGAAGCTCTTTCCATAAGTTTTGGGCTGGGTAATCCGGCAATATAAAAAGCGGAGGTTTTCCTCCGCTTTTTTCAGTACATTTTATACATTTTTTCCGCTCTTTCTTTCATAGCGGATTTTATATTTTCCGGCTCAATTACTTTTAAATCCTCTCCGGAAAACTGCATCAGCCAGCGGATAAGTCCCTCTCCTTCTGCGGCAGATACTTCGGTTTTAAAGCGGTTTTCTCCGATATCTTTTGTGATTATCTCTTCTCCGAATTCTCTTCTAACGTCCTTTGCGATTTTTTCGCTGCATTCAAGAACGAGTTTTATGCTTTCTCCGCCGTACATATTAACGCTTCTGCGGATATATTCACCGATGGAGAAATTTCCTCTAAGTTCCTCGATTTCATTTCTTGGACGAATCGGAGTTTTTATAATTTCCACATTTGTCATCATCTCAACATGGAAATGTATCAGATGGTCGTGGCTCTTGCTGTTTCCGATAAGGAAATAGCTATCATCCGACCAGCAGAGATAATAGGGAGAAATTTCGTATGTATGGCCTTCCCTTTTAAGCTGGAGTTTTCCGTCCGGAGCTATTTCAAAATACTGGAAGGTAATGCGTTTTCCGTTTTTAATTGCGGTTATAACCTTATCGATGTTATAGCGGACTTTCTTGTTTTTGGACTTTATTTTTTCATCAACAAAAATCTGTTCGCGAATTATTTCTTCGCCCGTCGGGGTAGAAAGTTCACAAAGTTTATCGATAATGCCTTTGGAATCATCGTATGTTATAAACTTGGCTCCGGAAACAGCATCTGCGATTATTTTAAGCTCATAATCTTCAAAAAGCTGGTCGGTCATATAATAACCTTTTTTAAGTTCATCACAAAGGATTACAGAATAACCGGCACCTCGCAGAGCCTCAACATCTCTTGCAACGGATTTTCTTTCTGCGCTGATTCCTTTTTCTTCAAGATATGCTATAAGTTCGTTTGTATTTGCCGGATGCTGCTCGTCCGTCTTTTTAAGACGTTCAAGAATATAGAGAAGTTTTTCTTTTGTTTTTCCTTCCATTTTCCATACCGCCTTTCTTATAAAACGATTATATCATATTTATTCGGACAAAACCGCACCAACAGGCTCTTTTTTCTTCCAATTTTGAATTTTTTCGATAATCCATCCGGAAAGCAAAACCGTTACAATCGAATATGCAATCTGTCTGAACGGAATATAAGTCAGCGAAAGAAGAAGAACAGAAATATCCGTAAAAAGATATGCCTTTGAAATTTTTATGTGCAGTTTTTTAGATATAACAAGAGCGAGTGCATCGTCTCCGGCACAGGCTCCACCCTGTCTTACAACGATTCCTGCGCCAATTCCCACAAAAATCGCACCGACTATTGCCGCAATTATCGGAACAGAATCCAAATCCGGCAAAAGCGGCGGAAATTGTTCAAGAATCGCATAAAAAGCAGAATATCCCAATGTTCCAACAAGGGATTTTATTATAAATTCTTTTCCCAGGAAAACAACTCCCATAAGATAACATGTTCCGTCCAAAATCGGCGCTGTTATTGCCGGAGAAATTCCAAACCAATTATAAAGAAGAAGCTCTATTCCCCATATTCCGCCTTCCGTTATAATTGTTCTGGAATGTATGTTATACATTCCAAAAGCAAGGATAAATGCACCCAAAAGAATGTATAACAAATAAAAATATCTGTCTATTAACTTTTTCAAATTTTTCCTGCCTTTTAGTTGAATCCGCGGAAGCCTTTACCGATGATTTCACTGCTGTTTGTAATCATCATAAATGCAGTGGGTTCAATCTCTTTTATGTATCTTCTTAAATGCACTGCCTGGCTTCGCTTAAGAACAACAAGAACGATGGTTCTCTCTGTATGAGAATATGCTCCCTCCGCTTTATAAATGGTTGCACTGCGGTGAAGAGTATTATGAATATAATCGCATATAGGCTTCGGATTCGTTGTTATAATGGTAAAATATTTGCAAAGATTGATGTTTTCGATCGCACCGTCCATTATAAGAGTTTTTGCAAAAAGACCGGTGAGAGAGAAAAGACCTGTCTGGAAATCGAAAACAAGGAATGCACTCATGGTAATAATAAGGTCAACGATAAAAATCGCTGTTCCGATTTCCATTGTGGTATATTTTTTAAGGAGCATCGCAACGATATCAGTTCCGCCGCTGGAAGCATCCATATTAAACAGAATTGCGGAAGCAACTGCCGGAATAGCAACAGCAAAAAGAACCTCGATTACCGGTTCGTTGGTAAGGGGTTTTGTTATCGGCCAAAGTTTATCAAGAATTGAAAGTCCAACGGTCGAAAAAATTGTTACATAAAACGTTTTTCCTGCAAAAACCTTTCCAAGAACCAAAACACCGATTACAAGAAGAATTGCATTCATAACAAGGTTAAGAGTACTTGCGGAAACTCCGAAAGCTTTACTAAAAACGATTGAAAGACCGGTTATACCGCCAAAGGTAAAGTTATTCGGATATTTAAAAAGCCAGGTACTTACAACAATAAGAATGGATGCAGCGGTAAGCCATAGAAAATCTATAAATTTTTTTAATCTTGAATTAGATGTATCCATAAAAATCTCCTTAGTGGTCAGATGACCTGGAAAATATAAAATTTAAGATAATCTGTTTCCGGAACGTTCCAAAGAATCGGGTGATCCGGGGACTGCTGTCTTGCCTCTATCTGGCGAAGATTTACGTTTGCATCTTTTGCTGCGGAATGGAGCATTTTTACAAAAAGCTCGTCCGGCATAAAATGGGAGCAGGAAGCAGTTGCAAAATATCCTCCCCTCGGAAGAAGTTTCATCGCCCTGAAGTTGATATCTTTATAACCTTTATATGCGCTATCTACGGTTTTTCTGGATTTTGTAAATGCCGGAGGATCAAGAATTATAAAATCAAATTTCTCTGCCTTATTATCGAGATTCGTAAGCAAATCAAAAACATCTGCAACACGGAATTCCATGACGTCAGAAAGTCCGTTCTGCTCTGCATTATGTTTTGCCATCTCGATTGCAGATTCGGAGATATCAACAGCACAAACATGTGCTGCACCGCCTTTTGCTGCATTAAGCGCAAAAGAACCTGTATGAGTAAAGCAATCGAGAACGCGTTTTCCCTTTGCTATTTTGGATACGGCAAGGCGGTTATATTTTTGGTCAAGGAAGAATCCGGTTTTCTGTCCGTTTTCAAAATCAACGCTGTATTTTACGCCGTTTTCTATAATCTCCGTTTCGGTGGAATCCGGAACAGCAACTCCCGGAAGCTGATACCAACCCTTGTTTTCATCCATTCCTTCCAGTTTACGGATAGCAACGTCGTTACGTTCATAAATTCCGCGGATATTCTGTCCGTCTTCATTAAGTACCTCAAAAAGAAGTGGAAAAATTACATCTTTTATTTTTTCGATTCCTATGGAAAGGCACTGGGTTACAAGGATATCGCCGAATTTATCTACAGTAAGACCCGGGAACTGGTCTGCTTCACCGAAAATAACTCTGCAGCAGCCGGTATCTTCACCCATTACAGTTTTTCTGTAATCCCAAGCGTATTTTACCCTTCTTTTCCAAAAATCACGGTCGAATTTATCGTTTGCATTTTTAGAAATAAGACGGATTCTGATTTTGCTTTCTGTACTGATAAAACCGGTTCCGATAAATTTATCCTTTTCTGTAACAACATCAACAAGAGAACCGTTTTCATATTCTCCGTCGATGTTCAAAACTTCTGCATCATAGATCCAGGGATGTCCTCCGGATACCCAGTTTTCTCCTTTTTTTGTGATTGTTGCTTTTGGATAGCTTCTTTCTGTTTTCATAACTGCCTCTCAATTTATAAGGTTTTCCGGTAATAATTCCCGGATAATAAAATCTTTTTTATCTCCGCAATATGCCAAAGTAAGCGGAACTTCTTCTATATTTGTGCAAAAAAAGCGCATATTAACGCCGTTTATGCTGTGTTCATCCGAAAGAAGAAGAACAGAGAAATTTTTGGGCGAATACGAAAATCCCGTTCCAAGAAGCTTGAGCACTGCTTCTTTTGCTGTCCAGATTCTTAAAAAGTTTTCCGTGCTCAAGTTTGCATATTCTTGTTCCTCATCAAGAAAACAGCGCTTTGATACAGCGATTTTCGGTTCATCTCTCATCTCAACATCAACGCCGATTTCCTCATCTGAAACAGCAAGAACGGCATATTTTCCGCTATGCGAAATACTGAAAAACGGCCCGTGCTCAAAAAACGGTTTTTCGTGCTCGCCATATTTCATCTTATCAAAGGCATCTTTTCCAAAAATATTTAATACCATAAGTCCTGCGCAAAGAGATAAAATCCTATCTTCCTGCCGCAAAAATCTTTCTGTTTTTTCTTTCCTTGCCTTCGGTAAAAGTAAAATTGCTTTCTCATAATAAGGCGCAAATTTTTTGGCATTGCAAAAATAAATTTCTGCCAAAACAAAGCACCTCTTTCTTTACAATTTCTTTTATTTTGTTATAATTATAATAATTCAATTTATTTTATCACATCCTGTTGGATTTTCAAGTATTATTTGAAAGAAGGGCGTTAATACGGATAAAATTAATAAAATTGTCCTTTGTTCTCTTGCATCAAAATACGTTCATTCTCCTCTTGCGCCCT
>JAFYOZ010000101.1 GCA_017547705.1 Oscillospiraceae bacterium | reverse complement strand
TTTTGCTTGGAAACGAGTATGGAATAAAGATAAACCTTTGGCATGCGTCATCATGCTCAACCCCTGCCATGCAGACAACTACATGGTCGATACCAGTACCGCTCTTGTGGTAAATAACATCACCCGTCTTGAAAAATACGGCGGCGTTGAGATTCTTAATCTCTATTCCAGGTTGACCAAAAAACTGAATTTCAAATGGAATCCAGAGGAGGAACTTAACCTTCCGGATAACGATGTCTTCATTAAGAAGGCCGCAGAAGAATGTGATATAGTTATCCTTGCCTGGGGCAAATCCGTTTATAACAATCCAAAAAGCGAAGCAAGAGCACTCGCAGTAATCAATATGCTTCAAGAGCATAAAAAGAAACTTTTCTATATCTCAGACGGCGAAAAAGACTTCATCCATCCCCTCACCCCCTCTCTCAGAAGCGGCTGGATTCTCA
The DNA here is from genome assembly GCA_017547705.1 of Oscillospiraceae bacterium. Classification (GTDB taxonomy): domain Bacteria; phylum Bacillota; class Clostridia; order Oscillospirales; family Ruminococcaceae; genus UMGS1668. The sequence continues at coordinate 32,995 of JAFYOZ010000101.1, read as the reverse complement.
AACCCTTCTTTGGCAGCACTCCGTCCACCTCCGAAAACAATGGTCCTGTCTGTTGACAGGACCATAGAAAAATGGAGAAATTACTATGATCCAAACAAATTTACGTGCGGCCGTTTATTGTCGCTACAGTTCAGATAATCAGACGTACTCAAGTATTGAAGCACAACTTTTCGCCATTGAGCAATATTGTAAAAACAACAATATTATTATTGTTGAAAGATACATCGATGCCGCAAAATCAGCTACTACAGATCAGAGGCCTGCATTTCAAAGGATGATTTCCGATAGTGCGAAGAAACTTTTTGATGTGGTTGTTGTGCATAAGCTCGACAGATTTTCGAGAAACAGATATGACTCTGCAATATATCAACGTGAACTTCGCAGAAACGGAGTTACCTTGCGAAGCGTGCTTGAAAATTTTGACGATTCTCCGGAAAGTATCATTCTTCAAAGTTTGCTTGAAGGCATGAGTGAGTACTATTCCGCGAACCTCGGCAGGGAGGTTATGAAGGGACAGCGCCAGAACGCTATTCGATGCAAACACAATGGTGGCAGTGCCCCGTTGGGATATGAGGTCGATCCTGAAACTAGAAAACTTATTGTGAACGAAGACACAGCAAAAATTGTTCGCTTAATCTTTTCTATGTTTGCGGATGGGCATGGATATTCAACTATCATAAAAGAACTTTATGATCGAGGCATGCACACTAAAACTGGGCGTAATTTTAATAAGAATAGCTTGCATGACATCCTCACAAATGAAAAATACCGGGGAGTATATATATTTAACAAATCCAGCGCAAAAGGTCCCGATGGTAAAAGAAACAGCCATAAGCTAAAGGACCCAAGCGAAGTAATCCGTGTTGAGGGTGGTTGTCCTGCTATCATCGATGATGAAACCTTTGAAGCTGTTAAAAAACGCATTGAAGAAAACAAGCACGGATATAAACGGCAAGCCAAGGAATTTTATCTTCTTGCGGGCAAAGTTATTTGCAAGGAATATGGAAAATATATGAGCGGTAACTATCGCATATGGGGAAAACATCTTGATACACTTGTTGTAACCTATCGCTGTCTTACTCCAAACTATCTCTGCAAGAACCGAGAAATCAATCGTGACTACCTTGAATGGAAGGTTGTTGAGCTTCTTGAAGAAAACATTTTCAACAAAAAATCTCTTCGTCGTATCAAGAAAGATATTGAAACTTATCTTGATTGTGGTGATGACACTAATGAAGAGGAACTTGCAAACATCAACCTCTCTCTCGAAAAAATCAACACAGAACTGCAAAATATAACAGACGTAATCGCATCCGGAATTGTATCGACAGCTTTGAAAGAACGGCTTGTTTCGTTGGAAGAAGAAAGAGTTGCATTAACTGACAAAAAAGCAAACCTTGAATCGTTCCATTCCCGTGATACTCCAACCATCGATACAGCCCTGCTTTTGTCGCAATATGAATATTTCAGATTGTCTCCCAAGTCTCCTCAATTCAAAAACTTCATTCAGCAGTTCATTAATAAAATTACCGTGGGCAACTACACGGTTTACATAGATCTCAAGACCGGCCTTGACATAGCACCCGCTCTCGACCAGGAATTTTCCATTCGCAGAGAGGAGCTTTATTCTTGGGGTCTTGATAAAAAAAGAAACGGCTTCAGGTTGTAATACAAATTTAATGATAAAATAGACAGGGATAAGTTTTTCAATTTATAAAACTATTCCTGTCTATTTAAAAACAAACATATCATTTTTCTATAAATATTGTTAAAACTATTATAAAATATATTAAACAACTATAAACAAATCGCCCAATGTATCAAGTGTAATTTTTTTACACTTGATATTGACTGCTACATAAAATAAGTGTATTATTAAACTAAAGGAGGAGAGATCTATGCTTACAAAGATGTATCTAACTAATTTCTTGTCTTTCAGAGATCGTACTGAGTTTGACTTCACTTCGTCCAAATATTCAATTTTGCAAAAAACAAATGTTTACGATAACGCCGTTCTAAAAGGAGCTCTTTTTGTCGGTCCAAATGCTTCGGGTAAATCAAACGCTTTAAAGGGTATTGGTCTGATTATTGATTTAATAAAAAGTGAAAACATCTCTTTAATTGATTACCGCTGTTTTTTTGCTCTTACCTCCACCACAACTGTTGAATACGAATTTTTTATCAACAATCAAAAAATCAATTATGAAATAAGTTATAATTTAGACGAAAAAAAATTACTTGAAAATCTTACCGTAGATACTGAAACCATTTTGTTCAGAGATGGTTCCTATGGTGAACTTACTATTGATGGAAATAAAACAATTGAGCAAAAATTAGATCCAAACACTTTATTTTTACGTACCGCATCATTTAATACCGGCCGTTTTCCTCAAAATAAAACGCTCCATAATTTTATGGAGTATCTGTTTAATTCCTATTACATTGATGGATATAATCGAACTGCACCTTTTGGAAAAAATATTACTAATTATGCAGAATTATATGGAGTCGACAAGATAAACCAGTATTTAAAAAATTTCAACTATGATTTCTTTTTAGAATATGGTTCTGAAAGTCATGGTGAAGGACTACAAATTCATGTTGGTTCTGGACAGAAAAGTATTTTCTTTAAAAGAAACTCATATCCAATCCCAAGTACTTTTTATAATGAATCTCAAGGAAATCAAGTATTTGCCGATATGTTACCAAATATCATTCAGATAATTGAATCCCCTGGAATGTTAGTTATCGACGAATTTGGTAATAGTTTACACAATAAATTAGCAGAAAAAATAGTCCTATTCTTTATGAAAAAATCTTCCTCTTCTCAGTTTTTTATTACCTCACATGATACGAATCTAATTTCTAATTCCATTTTCCGCCCCGACCAAATAAACTTAATATACTATAATGGTGAGGATGGAAGCAAAGTAAAAAGGGTTTCCTCTTACAAACCAAGGGAAGCACAAAATCTAGAAAAAATGTATTTAGGTGGAATGTTTGAAGGGTTGCCATTTTATGACTAAAAAGTATAAAATCGATCATAACAAAAGGATAGGAAATGTTATTTTTGTCGTGGAAGGCGGAAGACCTGATACCGGAGGAACTGAACTTAGATTGTTAAAAAGTATTTTCTCTGACATACTACATTACGAAATACAAGAATTAAGACGTGGCACTGATGAGTTTAAAGGTTATAGAAATAATCCTTTCTGTAAAGTTTTTGCTCTTAACGTACCAAAAAACCAATTAACAGAATTAACCGATTCAGACCTAGATATTCTTTTTGCTAGATTAAAAGAGGAGTTCAAACTTAAACCTGAAGATTGTCCAATATATTTTTTGTATGATCGTGATTATTTAAGTTATAAACCTAATGAACTAAGAGGAAAATTTGTAAAAAAATATACAGATCCATATGCAAATGATGATGGATCCCAAGGACAATTATTATTAAGTTATCCTGCTGTTGAAAGTTTTCTGTTGTCATGTATAAAGGAAAATATTTTTCAATCCAAATATTTCTTAGGTAAAGATTTAAAGCCAATCGTTCAACAAGAAAATTTTTCTGAAAATGATGTTAAAACAGACACACACTTAATTCACGCTGCTACCGAAATGGATAAATGCTTATCCAACTTTTCTATTCAACAGTATGATTTAGATAATTTGGGGCCAACTTTATTGGAAATATATGATAAACAACAAACTCTAGTTTCAACAGAAAGATCTTTTTCTTTGCTCTCCCTCATTTCAATGGTTTTGCTCGAACTTGGTATAATTGTTGAAGACGATACTGAAAATTAATATTGTGCATGTTTATTTTATTCAAATTACATAATGATTATTAAAATGGCGGGTATAAAACCCGCCATTTTATTTTTACTCTCTCAAATTTTTATAAACATCTTCAAGAAACACATGCATCAGTTCTTTCTTCTTATCCTCATTATCCAAGAGTAATGCGAAGAAATCTTGGTTCTGTTCGTATCCCTCGAGTAGTGCATCCTGTACCGCATCGAAATAAGCAAACTTAAAGTCTTTCAAAGAATTATTTTTGGCGCTATCTTTCAAATGCCCATTCTTCAAAAGAATATCTCGCATCTGTAATGCAGATTTAGAAGCAACATCCACATCGAAGTCTTTATTATACATAGCATTGATTTCTTCAATTATCTCTGAAAGTTTCTTTTTAGTTGCTTCATCAAAATAAACTTCATTAGGTTTGGGAAGGTTTACTTCCGGCTTTGGTTCAATATCACCAGAATTTTCTCCGGTTTTCTTTTGTTTGAAATTGGAAGCGGTAATTTTATCTGCAATATCAAAATCATTTCCGCCTCCGCCGATTTCAATCTCTTTTACAAGATAAGAAAGGAAGTTGTATTTTTTGTGAAGGTCCACATTTTCATAGCATGTTGCTTGAATCAAAAAACTATAAAATCTGATGAATCGCTTTATAGTTGCTCTGATTTCCATTTTCTCGATTTCAGAATATTTATTGATAATCTGAAGAGATTTATCTAAAAGCGACCACATCTTCGCTTTATCTTTTCCAGAACGTTTTTCTTGATACAAATATTCATTAAAATCATTTATATCGTCAATGTCCAAGAAGTTATATCCATCCACCTGCGCTTCAACCGCTCTGATATCAGACGGAGTAATCGTCTCATTCAAAACCGTTTCTGTATAGTATGGAGCGAATGCGTTCTGAATATCCTCATATTCGTTTTTAAAGTCTAGTATGAAAGTTTTCTTATCATACGGAGCACAAATACGATTCAACCTCGATAAAGTCTGAACCGCGGCAACTTTATTGAGTTTTTTATCAACATACATTGCACAGAGTTTCGGTTGATCAAATCCCGTCTGATATTTGTTTGCAACGAGCAACACCTGATAGTTACTGCTGTCAAACATTTCCGGGAGAGATTCTTCGGGGAATCCATTCATTACAACTTCCGTGTATTCTTTGCCATCCAATGGAACCTTTCCTGAGAAAGCAACCAACGCATGAATACCCGTGTAACCATGGTGATTAACATAATCAACGAACTCGTTTCTATATTTAACTGCCGCTTCTCTAGAAGATGTTACAACCATTGCCTTTGCTTTTCCGCCGAGTTCTTTCATAACATTGTTTTTGAAATGCTCGATGATTATTTCTACCTTTTGAGCAATGTTTGTTTCGTGCAACTCTATATACTTTGCAATTTTACGTTTTGCCGCAATAGTTTCAAGTTCTGGATCATCTTCGATTGCCTTGTTTATTCTGTAATATGTTTTGTATGTAACATAATTTTTTATAACATCAAGGATAAAACCTTCTTCAATTGCCTGTTTCATGGAATAGAGATCAAACGCAACTTTTTTGCCGTCCTCATTAAGTGTTCCGAAAAGGTTCAGCGTTGTCGGTTTTGGAGTAGCGGTAAACGCAAACATAGAAACATTTGGCTGCTTTCCGCAGCGCGCAATCTCATCTTCAATAACATCATCCATTGAGGTTTCGTCATTTACTTCTATTTTTCTGCCCTGTGACAATGCATATGTAACAGATTCCATTGCAACACCGGCTGTTGACGAATGCGCTTCATCGATGATAACCGCAAATTTTTTATCTTTAAGCTCCTGTACCAGATCATGGATATACATGAACTTGTGAATAGTTGTTACGACGATTTTTGTGTTGCTATTCAGCGCTTCTGCCAAATCTTTTGCGTTACATTTATCGTCCATTACTTTTATAAGTCCTGCTTTGTGTTCCAAAGAAAGGACTGCTTCCTGCAACTGACGATCTACCACAATTCTATCTGTGATAATGCAAACAGTATCAAAAATCACATTATCTTCTGCATCATGCAAAGAGGATAAACGATGTGCAAGCCATGCAATGGTGTTTGTTTTTCCGCTTCCTGCAGAATGCTGAATAAGATAGTTTCTGTCTGTGTGATTTTCCACAACATCCGCAACAATCTTGCGAACCGCATTGAACTGATGATATCTGGGGAAAATGAGTTTTTCTTTGGTCTCTCTTTTTCCGGTATAAGGATTCTTTTTGGTTTCTTTTTGAAGGAAAATAATTTTATCAATAAGATAAAGAACAGTATCCTTTTTCAAGATATCTTCCCACATATAGGAAACGTTTATTCCATCAGGATTATGAGGGTTTCCCTTTCCGGTGTTTATACCTTCACCACAGCCTTTGTTGAACGGAAGGAAGAAAGATGATTTTCCTTTAAGGTTGGTGCACATATAGACCTCGTTAAGGTCCATGGCAAAATGAGCAAGACATCCCGCTTTAAATTTCAACAAGCGTGTTTTGTAGTCGCGCTCACACTTATACTGGCGAATTGCATCCTCATAATTTTGACCGCTTGTATTGCATTTAAGCTCAATGGTGAAGATTGCAATACCGTTCAAAAAGATTACAAGATCAATCCTTTCTCCCTCTTTATGGTAAACCTCTTCCATAACAGAGAGAACGTTTTCTTTGTAAAGAGCTTCCAGTTTTGGGTTAAAAGATGTCGCCGGTTTACGATACATCAGCTTTAATGTTACGCCCGTATCAAACTCTACTCCGTGTTTTAAAACATCGAGCAAACTTCTATTTTTCTTGTTGATTTCATTATTAATAAAATTCAAAACAGTCTGCTCTGTTTTATCTTTATAGAGTTTTCTGAGCTTATCCATCTCATCTTTTTGAGTAGTTTCCAAGAACTCAAACAGCAATTCCGAATCCATACCGTAACCGGGATCAAAAGCTTCTGAAGAACGAACTTTATAGCCATTCTCGTTTTCAAGCATCTCCAGAATATATGCCTGATAGTCGGTCTTTTCTTTTAGCTGTCCGCTTTTGATTGCCATATCAGTTCACCTCCGTTACTCGTTTTTTACCCGTGACATATTCGTAAATCAGGGATTTTTTGTGTTGTTTCATAGTTTCTAATTGCTCTTCTTTTTTAAGGAGAATCTCATCGATAATGACACATTTCGCATCTAAATATTTTACAATTCGTTCCTGTTCTTCAATTGGCGGCACGAAAATTTTTGAAATGCCCACTTTATCGATACTGAGGTTTTCAACCACCGCACCTGCCACAGATGTTTTGAACTGGATATAACATAGTTCAGACATCAACGCATAATACAAAAACAGCTTATCAATGCCGCGGTAATCCGAAAATACCAGCCATCCATCGTGGATACACCCTGTAATTTTGAGAATATATGGCTGTCCAAAACTCATTGAATTAGTAAGAAGGAGGTCACCTTCGTGAACCAATCTACTGTTACTTAGACCACTTTTAATGATTTTTTGTTCTGTCTGTATAATATATTTGCTGCCCTTGACAGTATCGCCTATACGTATCCAGTTCAAATCGTTAGGATTATCTGATAAATATTCATTTATTGGTCTTGGCGATCCGCCTCTAGCCAAACTACAGGTATCCTTAATTCTATGGATGTCCCAATGCATTGGAATATCTCCAATCCAATCAATACCGCTATCCTTCATAGGAACAGAGCGATTCAAACCCTTGGTTACCGTTTCGGTAATCAGGGATTTTTTATATTTCTGCAGAGTTTCAATCTGCTTTTCAATATCCGCAATCACGCTGTCGATTTTGGCACACTGAGTATCTAAAAAATCAATAATGCACTGTTGTTCTGTAATGGGCGGAAATGCAATCGAGAATTGAGCATATTTATCAGCACCGATATTTTGAATTGTTGCCTGTGTAAACACGCTGTTCTTCCAGTTATCATATCCACTGTTAATAGTACAATAATAGAGATATTTAGATAAAATTTGTTTTTTATCCACTGATGCACGAATTAGGTATCCTGCAAAAGCTGCACAACCAACCTCTGAATTATAAATGAAGGTTTTACCAACTGTTGCGCCGCTGCGCGCAAAAAGAACATCGCCATCATTCAAAATATATGGAGCCGCAACCGCTGGTAACAGTGATTGCTTTCCGTCGGATTTCAGCTGATTATTATCTTCTATATCTGTAATTCTAATATAACGAGGGTACGTTTCATCAAAATCACAACCTTCTTCGTTTGCTCCATACTGTAACGGTTTAGAAATCAAATATTTCAGTTTCTTACATTTCCATGAATGAGGAATATCATCCATCCACGCAATTCCGCTTGGTTTCATTTTCTCTGCCATAATAAAACCTCGCTTCCTTAAAGTTGGGCAATCTTTTCGGCCAAAGATTTTTCAAGTTCCATAAACTGCGCCAACAAATCGTCTGCGGATTCCGGAGCCTTGTACTCATAGAAGAATCGGGTGAAGGGGAATTCCGCACCCTGCTTTTCCTTGTTGGTAGCGCTTTCCTTTTTAGAAGGATCATACTCATAGCACCAGATGGCATCCGGCACATGGGGGTAAACTTCCTCCGCAAAGTATTCCTCAGGATCTTTGGTCAGCTTTATGATTTCTGTATCTTTTGTGGTAGAATCGATTATGATTTCACCTTTTTTATCTTTCTGCACCACTGCAGATTTATCCATAACAGAAAGAATCATAGCAATGCCGGCAAGTCGGCTTGCAGAGAAGCCATCAACATCACCCAAAAGTTTCTTCAAATGTTTTTCGAATTCACTGTAATCCAGATACTCTTTATCGGACATATTGGCTTCCAAAATATCAAGAACATCGTCAACAAATTTCTTTCCGGAAATATATTTCTGATATTTCTTTTCATCAGCAGCACTGCGAGGGTTCATTTCTTCAAGTTCTGCAAAATCGGCTTCATTAAAAATGCTCGAGTTACTTGTAAAATAAGCACTGGTTCTCAAACGTTCAATGCTTTCTTCATCCAAAACTGCTTTGCGCTGAAGCGGCTGCCATACAGAATATTCTCTATACATAAATTCTTCGTTAGAGAAGATTTTGCTTTCCGGAGTTTCCTCAAAGTTAGCATAGAGTTCAGTGATATGAGTCATGCTTTCCTTATCAATTTCTCGGCGTTTTTTACCGAGAGATTTACGCAAAGGCTTCCACATATTTACCGCATTTATAAGCTGAACTTTGCCTTTTCTGTCCGGTCTTTTGTTTTTCGAAAGAATAAACGCATAGATACCAATATCGGTGTTGTAGAACAGCTGGGAAGGAAGAGCAATTATAGCTTCAATCAAATCTTCTTCAAGCATCCAGCGTCTTATTTGGCTTTCACCGCTTGTGGTTCCACCAGAGAACAGCGGTGAACCGTTGGAGATTATGGCCGCTCTGCCTTTTTTATCGTCAAGTTTATTGATTGCATGCTGCATGAATAAAAGCTGAGCATCACCTGTTCCGGGTAATCCGTGCTCAAAACGTCCACCTTTTTTGCCAAAATCACGCACATCTTTCTCCTGACCGTCAGGAGCATCTTTTCCGCCCCAAGGGGTACCAAAAGGCGGGTTCATAATTACAATTCTCATCTTCTGGTCCGGGAAACAGTCCGTTCTCAAGGTGTTTGCAGTGTCGCCACCTTTAATGTTTCGAGCATCTTCACCTTTGATTAACATATCCGCCATACAAATTGCGTATGACTCGGGGTTAATTTCCTGTCCAAACAAACGAACATCGACATACGGATTTTTACGACCTAAAAAGTCGTGTGTCGTTGAAAGCATGCCTCCCGATCCACATGCTGCGTCAAGTACAGTTGCGACCTTTCCTTCTTCGGTAAGAAGGTCATCACAACCTTCTGCAAGCAAAATATTAACCAAAAGGCGGATAACTTCCCTTGGGGTATAGTGGTCACCGGCCTCCGCGTTTTCAGAAAATCTACGGATAATGTCTTCGAAAATATAACCCATTTTCATTCCGTCAATTGATTTTGGGTCAAAGTTAATTATAGAAAATTTCTTTACAACACCGTAAAGACGGTTGTTTTTATCCATTTTGTCAATCTGCTTTTTAAAATCCAGATTATTGATAATAGTCTGCACATTAGCGGAAAAACCATCAATGTAACTTTTGAAATTTTCTGCGATATTATCACTATCATTCAAAAGTTTCGCCAGGGTAAACTCACTCGTATTATAGAAAGGATATCCGGATTCTCTTTCTAAAAGGGCAGCAGGAGTATTAGGCTTAGCTTTATATTTATTTACTACTGCCTGTTTAGTTTCAGCAAGTGCGCATTCAAAACGGCGGATAATTACCATGGGGATAATGACATCTTTATATTTATCGGCTGTATATGCACCACGTAAAGAATTTGCAACGGACCAAACAAGAGATACTTCCTTGCTAACGTCAATTGAAGTATCGTCAAACATCACATCATAATTATATATTTTAGCCATTTGTTTCTTCTCCTTGGTTCAAATCAAAAGTTGTAATAAGGTTGCGTATCTTTTCAATCTGTTCAGCTGTTAAATCGCCACAACCGACCATTCGGACCACATCATTTAAAGCTTCGTTTTTTACCATAATCTCACAAACATCAGGAGGAGGAGTGCCGCGAATTACCATATAAAATTTATCCATTTTTATTTGTTGCTTTTGAGTCGGTTTTAATTCAGACAAAAGTTTAGCGTAAATCTCAGCCGTAGGAGCAAGCGTTCCATTTTCGATCATGAACAACTGTGATGCTGACATACCGCAAGGATCGGATACACTTCGAAAACTTCTATTTTCTCGGCATTCAGAAATTACTTTTCCTAGGCCTTTCATTGCTTTTGAAATTTTCTTATCATTAGTAAGCTTTTTTGGCAATTTTATCCCCCTTTCTTATGTTCTATGTTCTAGAATATAGAACAATTATAGCACTACTTTTTCTATTTTTCAACTTATTTATTATTTATTTTAAAACTCATAAAAATAAAAACGGATAGCCACTTTTTGTAGCTATCCGTTCTTTCTTTACATATAAGGCTCCGCCGCTTTCATAAGTGCTGCCATCTTTTCGGAATGGAACTTAGCCATTCGAGGCCAATCACTTTCGTTTATCACTCCGATATTTTTGATTTCAAAATACACCTTTGAAGCTCTTGTGTCCTCAGAACGATTCCAGATAAGAACATCTCCAAAAGCGCTTTCAATTTCAGCTTTGTGTATAATCAAATCATCAAAATATTCTTTATTTTTTGTCCAGTCTCCAAAATCAATATATAGTTCAACCCGGGCAGAATCAAAGTTGGCAACACATACCGGCCAAACACTTGGACGATTGGAGGCTCCGGAAAGGCTGTTACTGGTAGTCGTACCACTGTTTCCAAAAGATCCCGTTTTTTCTCGTATGGAATCAATTGCATATTGCCAGTAATGTTTGCGTATTTCATATCTTGTTCCACTTATATCCTCATCTTCGTCATCTTCATCCTTGAAATAGAATATAAGTTGGTCTTCGTCAAGTCCAAATTGAGGGAGCAGCTTTGCAAGGTTAGATACTTTAGACTGGGTGTTGGTTCCTGTCCATACATAGAGATTTTCACCTATTTCTCTGCAGGAATTGTAATCTGCTTTTTGAGTGGAGAAATGAACAGACATATCAACATTTGCATCATTGCAAACAGCAAGTTTGGTAAGTACCGAACCATCTTTTTCATGAAGACGCATAAGAACTTGCTGGTACATATCTGCCCAACTGCCTACCTGATGTTCAACGCCTTCAAAAGAATATTTGTATATCTTTTTGCCGGTATAATCCTCATCATCGTTAAGTGTTACACTATCAAGCTGCTTTTCAACCGGTTCGTAATTGGATTCGGGTTTGTTCCATATTTGAAGAGCTTCTCCCTTGAGAAGATCGTTTCTCTTGAGAATTTCTTCTTCCGTCCATTTATCCTGATCCTTAATCCAATGGTTGATATGTAATCCGCCTTCGGCAAAACCGCCTTTGATGGTTTTGCACTTATCATAGAAGCGGTGGTTTTTATATTCGGAGTTGTAGGCAGTAAGTGTAAGGTTAGCAAGTCTATGAAGCCACTCATTATGTATGCGTTCGCTTTCTTCGTCGCCGCCAAGATCTTCTCTCCATGCTGCCGTAAGCGTCTGAGGCATAATGTGTTCAATAGTCAAGGTTTTATTATCTATGCTATTCCAAACATCAAGCGCACCGCCTTTTAAGCCTCCATGTTCAAGGCGTTCAAACAGATAATGTTTGCTTTCCGGACGCATTGAATAAATATTTTTTTGTAAAAGTGCACTTATAAATTCCTCATCCGAAGGAAAACTACCGGATTCTTTTTTACTGTTTAAAACATAGATGCATTTTTCAAGATAATTTTCTTCGTTGTCTTCCAGTTTGATAATATCCCTATGAAGAGTAAGAAAGATTTTATTCAGGGAGTTACTGGGCAAATCACAGATAAGACGTCTGAAAATATATGTTTCTACAGTTTTAAATATTTCAAGAAGATCATTGTCATTAACAGAACCCTTCTCATTCATCCGTAAAACTTCAAGGAGAAAGGGTCTTGTAATGGTTGTTTTAAGCCTGTTTAGCCTATAAATACACCAATCAAGTTTAGATGCCGTTGGCAAAATGATATTAGGACTGATAAGCTTGTTGTATCTCTTTGAATAGTTCCACATTTCCTTGAGAACATCTTCAGTATCAAGGCCTTTTCCATACTCTTCCTGCTTATATTCCTTAAACTTCACATAAACATTCTTAATATTTGGAGTTGACATCTGTTTGATACTGAGGTAATCCCTTACAAAAGAGCTCACATCATAATCCGTCATCTTCTCTATCTGATTCCAATATTTTGTGTAGAACTGGTTCTGCTCTTTAATCGGTAATTCCATAAGAATGTAGTTTCTTATTTTGTCACCTTCACTGAGAGCCATACCTGTGGAGTTAAGGCTCTCAAAAATAAGCTGTGGGTTATCCTCATGATTCAGAGAAATGTTAATAATCTGGAGCTTTCTTATAGCATCAAAAAGCTCATCAATGGTTATTTCTTCCTGCTGAATACGGTTATAAAAATAGTCATAGTTGATTGTAAGGTTGGAATCAGCAACTTTTTCCAAATCAGGATCAAAAAGAGCCTCAAAAGCCTTTTGATCGTTTTTTATAGGTTTAAGTTTGATTTTGGATTCGTCATCTTCAAATTTATCGATAAGGAATGTTTCATAAATCTGAACAGCAAGGTTGGATTTTTGAGGAACAATTTTTCCTTCCTGCATCAAATTATACATGGCGAGGAAAAGCAGAGAAACCGTTGTCAATCTCTGCTGACCATCAATAATCAAAAAATCGAGCATACCGCCTTCGGGGTCGCTTACTGAAACAATACTGCCGAAAAAATGGCTGTTTAGTTTATTTTTTGAAACACTTACCAGATCATCAAAAAGTTGTTTGCAGTTTTCTGTCTTCCAATCATAGTTTCTCTGATAAACAGGAATTATAAAGTGGGTGCTTGACCCGCTCATATATTTGAACAGATACTCTTCGTAACCTTTCATGATAATCCCCCTAACAAATTATTCTGTTTTTATTATATATCTCTCATATTTTAAAATCAATTATAAAAGGTACTTCACAACTAAGAATCGCTATTTACCAATACTTAAATTAGCAGTGTCCTTGTCCTTTTGCCGTTATTTCAGTACAGGGGTTGCACTCCCCCAAAAATTTATAAAAAATATAAGCACAGCTGTAAATTTACAACTGTGCTTAAAATTGCCCATAAATCCATTGTTTTTTCGATGTGTCGTGAGTTAGGTGGAGACCTGTACCATACCCACGACAGAATCTATGTCATCGTATATGCTCATGATACCCCTGACCCCTGCACCGTCCGTGCTCACGGATTGGCTTTAGTCGGTATTCCCGATGCTCAAGCCATTCGCAGACTATCGCCTTGACGAAAGCCTCGTGCTCATTTTAGAAAAAACCGCTATTTTAGCCCTTTATGGCTATCGTCGGTATCACGAATAAATAAAGCACCTAGCCACTAAATATTGGCTAGGTGCTTCTTTTGCTAAATTCACACTGTATGTGAATAGCGATGGTGGAGACGAAGAGGATCGAACTCTCTACCTCTTGAATGCCATTCAAGCGCTCTCCCAAGTGAGCTACGCCCCCAAATATTCCGCCGATATTATCAGCGAAAATATTATATCATAGTTTTTCTGCTCTGTCCATACCTTTTGGCGATTTTCCTAAAAAAATCAGCTTACAAGCTTGCCCATGATGATAAATCTCTGGTTAGCTCCAAGACCTTTATAATAACGGGTGCAGGTGGAAAGAGTGATAATTTTGTCGGTGTCGCTGACACTGACCCCAAAATTAAAGAGGCTCATGCTCTTTGCTCTGTCTGCAACGTCAGAAACGTCGATGCCGTTGCAGTTGATGTAGAAGCTAAGGTCAGTGGTAAAGCAAACCGCAAAAACCTGGAACGTATGGGTTCCGCTGTTGGTAGTAAGATAAATATACTGGTTATCCTTAACAAAATCCGCATAGGAATAAGCCATAAGGGATTCAAATTCAGGGCCGGTCTTTTTATAGGGAGCAAAACAGTTGTTCCAGTTGTGACCGTAAATAACGGTATTCTGAGAAAGCTCGCCGCTTCGGAGGTTTGCGCTTCCTGCTGCCCAGGTAACACTTCCGTTGGTGTAATAATTGGTGTTGCCCTTTGCCTGCCAGATAGCTCTGTTCTGAACGTCAGTACCCTGAACAGAAAGATGTGCCGCAACGGTTTTGTCGCTCATGGAATAAGAACCGCTTCCGGAAGAACCGGAATATCCCGGATCGCTTGCAGAGCTAACAGACTGCTGTCCTCTTCCGCCGCCGCCATTTCCGCCGTTTCCGCCGACTGCGTTTTCAATAACATTTTCCTCTGCCTGCTGTCTCGTAATGGTTTCAACAAGGTTCGGATATTTTGTTGCATAAAGGTTTTTATATCTTGTACCTCTGAGGTTGGAATAATCATGCTGTGTTTCCGCGGTGTTCTGAACTGCACACTGAACCTGAACCTCTGCTTCGCCGGCTTCATTATTGTTTTCTGCAGCGCCGCAAAGCATAAAAGTTCCAAGAACAGCCATAATAACCGCCATGATAAGAGCGTGTTTTTTCATAGCAATCGCCTCCTTGACTAAATATATATTATAACAAAATATAACATTATATTCAACATAATTTTTACAGCATGGCCAAAAAAATAAGGGCCCGTAAAACGAGCCCTCGTTTTCTTATTTAAAAAATCAATCCTCGTCCTCAAGTCTTCCAAGAGCGCGCATAACTTTGTCGTATGCAGCTTTGGTGTTGAAGTCGAAGCAAACAAGCTTAACATCTTCAAGGCAGGTATCCTGTTCAAGATATTCAAGAATGGTGTTGATTGCGATTTCTGCTGCTTTTGCAAGAGGATAACGGTATGCTCCGGTGGAGATGGAAGGGAAGCAAACGGTTTTGCAGTTGTATTCTACAGCAAGATCGAGGGATTTGATGTAGCACTGACGAAGAAGCTCTGCTTCATTGGTAAGGCCATTGTTCCAAACCGGGCCAACGGTGTGGATGATATATTTTGCATCAAGCTTAAAACCGGGAGTGATAACAGCGTCGCCGGTTTTGCAACCGCCGATTCTTCTGCAGCAGCTGAGAAGTTCGGTACCTGCAGCAGCATGGATTGCGCCGTCAACACCCTCGCCGCCAAGAAGGCTGGTGTTTGCTGCGTTTACGATTGCGTCAACTTTCATATTGACAATATTGCCTTTAACAACGGAAAAATTGGTCATTTCAGAATCGTTCCTTTCTTTTTATCAAAGCTCTCAATCCAAATCGCCGTCAACGTCGGCATCGATATTAAGCGTGTTGATGGTTCTTCTCTTCATTCTTTGTTCTTCAGAACATTCAACAATAAAGTTTTTAATGGTTTTGGCGTTTTTAATGTTTTTCAGAATAAGCTGTCCGTGGGTAACGTCGCTGGTTTTACAGATAACGGTAGCAATTCCAAATATTCTCTGGAAAAGAGAAGTCGAAAGCACAGTATCCTGAATCTTATACATATAACAGTCGTTTTCAACTCTGGTAAAAAAGCCGGAGTTAATGGTGATCTGTTCTTCCGTAATGGTGTACTTTGTAAAAGTAAAAGGAAGACCAAGGAAAAGCCATCTCTTCTTTTCAACGAATGCCATAAAAACACCACCCTTTCTATCATATTATAGCATCTTTCCCGTAAATATCAAGGCTTTAATACTATAAAAAGAAACCTATCCCCGATTTCCTCCCAAATCCCTAAAATCTCTCCCCAAAGGGCAAGCCTTCTCCTTGAGCAAAAGCTGTCAGCGCAGCTGACTGATAAGGTGTTCTATAAAAACATCTTTCCCAGAACATTTATCAAAAAGCAAAGTCCGCATCCCGTTATAAGCGGAACAAAAACCGATAACGCCGTCCATTTAAAGCTTTTCGTTTCCTTATAGATTGTGATTATCGAAGTGGCGCATGGCCAATGGAAAAGAAAAAACATCCCGGTACAAAGCGCCGTTATTTTTGTAAAACCGTTGGAATAAAAAATCTCCGCCGTTTCAGCAAGACTCCCCATTTCCATAAGTTCTCCTCCGGTATATGCCATCGTCATTATCGGAAGCGCAATTTCATTTGCCGGAAGCGAAAGAATAAATCCGCAAAGTATCTCTCCATCCATTCCGAGCATTTTTCCAACGGGTTCGAGCACTGCCGCAATTATTTCGAGCACCGTTCTTCCCCCGATGATAAAATTCGAGCACAGCCATATCAAAGCACCTGCCGGAACGGCAACCAAAACCGCTCTTCCAAGTATTCTTAGAGTCCTGTCAAATACTGAACGTACTATAATCTTCCCGATCTTCGGTATTCTGTATGGCGGAAGTTCAATGGTAAATCCGGTTGTTTCACCCTTGAGCACCGTTTTGGAAAGTATTTTTGATACAAAAAGCGTCATCAGCACGCAAAAAGCAAGCACCACAGTCATCATCGCCGCTCCGAGCACCGCAGAATCCGCAAAAAACATGGTGATAATGGCAACTATCGCCGGAAGCCTTCCGTTGCAAGGCATAAAGCTGCTTGTGAGCACCGCAATCATTCTCTCCCTTGGCGAATCGATAATTCTTGCCCCTGTAACCCCAACTGCCGTGCATCCTATTCCCATACACATGGTCAGTGCCTGTTTTCCGCAGGCACCGGAAGATTTAAATCCTCTGTCAAGATTAAACGCAACCCGCGGAAGATATCCAACATCCTCAAGTATCGTAAATAGCGGAAAGAAAATCGCCATTGGCGGAAGCATCACAGATACCACCCAACCGAGAACTTTCCATACCCCATCAACCATAAAGGAGCGCATTCTGTCCCCAATCTCCAGCATTCTGAGGAGGCTTTCCAACCTCAAACCAACCTCAAAAAATGCCTTGGAGAG
This sequence comes from Oscillospiraceae bacterium, assembly GCA_017547705.1. GTDB lineage: Bacteria > Bacillota > Clostridia > Oscillospirales > Ruminococcaceae > UMGS1668. The sequence goes on along the minus strand of JAFYOZ010000101.1, from coordinate 15,649 downwards.
TAGTTCCGAAGGATAATTTGCACCGGAAACGGTCAGCCAGAAGATAAATCCAAAAAGTATAAACATCACCGGGATTCCGACTATTTTCCCTGTGAGCACCGAATCTATTTTGTCGTCTCTTCCGGATACTCTGCTTTTATTGAATTTAACGGAAGAAAGGCAGATTTCTTCCGCCCTGAAAACGGTGGATGCGGCGATTTTCTCCCGTATATCCGTACCGGAAAGAGCCGATTTTTCCCTTTCCAATGCGGTTTTTAGCTCTTCGCCCATTTCTCCGAATCTGTTTATAAATTCCGATATAATCCCCTGCTCATCCTCCAAAAATCCGAGCACCGGATACACTCCTTTTATCTTGTATCTCTCCTTAAACACCGTTAAAAGATGCTCAACAGCTTTTTCGATGCTCTTCGGATATCTTATCGACAAAAATTCCGGTTCTTTTTCATCAAAAACGAGCTTTTCCATAGCTTTTTCCAGTTCAGAAAGCCCCTCTCCCGTTGATGCGGAAATTCCAACAGCAGGGAGTCCCGTTATTTCAGAAAGTTCAGAAAAGCTTATATCTATGCCCTTTTTTCGCACATCATCCATCATGTTAACACAGATGAGCACCCTTGGAACAAGCTGTGCAACCTGGAGCGCAAGAATCAGATTGCGTTCCAGACAGCATCCGTCACACACCACAACAGCAGCATCAAAATCTTCAAAACAGAGGTAATTTCTGGTAACTTCTTCCTCCGCAGAATCCGTTATCAGCGAATATGTACCCGGAAGATCGATAAGTTCAATTTTGCTGTTTTTCCTTTTGAGCACACCTTTTGCAATTCCGACGGTTTTTCCGGACCAATTTCCCGTATGCTGCTTCATTCCGGTAAGGGCATTAAAAACGGTGCTCTTTCCGACGTTCGGATTTCCGACAAGTGCAATTTTCCTGATGCTCATAAGCTTTTCACCACCGTTATTTTTTCTGCATCCTCTTTTCTTATGGCAATAACTGTCCCCCGGATACGGTATGCCTTCGGGTCACCAGCCGGGCTTATCCTGACACATTCGATTTTAGTTCCTTCAACAAAGCCCATATCCATAAGCCTTTGCCGAAGTTCCCCATTTGTATCCATTTTTTCTATAACTGCGTGCTCGCCTTTTTTAAGTTCGGAAAGCAAAGCCTTTTCCATAAAATCCCTCCATCCGTTTTTTCTCTGTTTTCCCCAATATCAACATATGCTTTTCCCTTTTCCGCCGATAAAATTTATCAAAAACTCGGTTTATAGCAAAAATTATTATCATTTTTCCGTGACTTTCTGCTTAAAATAGAGTAAAATAAAAATGTAATAATTTTTGAGCAGGAGGAATATCATGGCATTTTTCGATAAAATCAACGACCTTGCTAAAACCGCTACAGAAAAGACAAACACAGCCATAGAAATTACAAAACTTACCGCAAAAATAGAATCCGAGCACAGAAATCTTAACGCAATCATCCAAAAAATCGGAGAATATTATATTGCAAAAATAGATTCCGGAGAAACTCTTGATTCCGAGGTCATGTCCATGTTTGAGGGTGTTCTTTCAGCAAGAAAAAACATTGCGGAAATGCGCGAAGAAATCGAATTTCTTAAGGCTCCGAAGCCATCCGAAAACAGCACCCATGATTAAATCCGTCTATTGCCTCCCTTTCTTTTGGGAGGCGTTTTTTGTTTCTTTATAATACAAATATTTACAAAAACTGTGATGATGATTATAATATTCCTCAGTATTATGTAAAATGGAGGAATATTTTGAAAATTATAGCCCTTTTTCTTGCCATATTCTTGCTTTTTGGCTCTGCTCCTGCTGTTTATGCACAGACCCTTGATGAAGCAGAAGAAGCAACCGAAGTTCGCTTTGTTGCGCCAAAAAGATCTTCTCCAAAAGTTGCGGTAATGCGCTATTTTTCCGCGCTTTATGATTCATATACTGCAATGCTTCCGGTTGATATAACCCCCATTATTGATACGGATTTTGAGATGATGCAAAATGTTCTTAACTGGAACACCCTCCTCCAGATGAGAAGAAGCATTATTTCTAAAGAAGGCTATTGCTACGTTGAAACAGAGCGTTTTGATTATGAAATTGAATACATCAAAAAACGCGACCTCGATGACCAGAGAATGGATTATGTTAACCTTAAAAAATACGGTTCCAACGCTGTTGTACTCCATTTTGTGATTAAAGGCGAGGAAGGCAAAGTTTATCCTCCGATTTTTGCGGTGAACTCCCAGCATACGGTTATAATCACCGAAGATAATGAGGGAGAATATAAAATCGCCTATCACTACTTCCCCGGTTCGGAGGGAAAATTTGAAAACGACCTTCCGGTTGAACTTATGGAAAAAGAAGAAATGGAAGCTCTGCTTTCTGCGGAATTTGAAAATACAGAGAGTTTTGACGTTCCGGAAGCAAAATTTGAAAGGCTCTATAATCCCGAAAAAACAGTCGAGTATGCTCTTACATACTGCGAAAAGCAGAACCCTGATTTTTATTTCGTCGGTGACTGGTACGGAAACTGCATGAACTTCACCTCCCAATCCGTCTGGACCGGATTTCGTGAGGAGGGAGATACTCCTAAAAACACCGGAACCATGCTTCCGAACTGGTATTGCACCAAAGGTGGCGGAACTCTTCCCTGGAGCAGTGTAAGCCGTTTTTGGAACTGGACAACCGGTGAAAAATGCGGTTTGCAGACGGTTGCATTTTATAATGTAAACCTCGCCAAAGAGGGCGATATAGTCAATATCGGTTCCTATGTTTGTGAAATGGAGGAAAAATACACCCATGCGCTTGTTCTTGTTGATGAGGAAAAGTTGCTTCTTGCACAGAACAGCCCAGCATGCTTTGTATATTACTCCGATCTTGTTAATAACTATTCGAGGTTTATAAGACCTGTTTCGATAAACGCATAAAGCACCCCATCACGGCTTTTTTCGGAACGTCGGGGACGACGTTCCCTACGGTTTTGTAAAAACCTCCTCCGAGGAGGAGGTTAAAGACAATCCCTCAGTCTTTTTTAACCGCAAGCGGTTAAAAAATCCAGCTCCCTTTACACAAGGGAGCCTTTTTTGTTCCAATTAACGCTCGATATAATTATATATAATTATTCTTGTAATTTACGGGGTTTAAGGTTATAATATAGAACAGCGACAGACGAAAGGACTGAATTAATTATGACTGATATTATCAAATTAATGCAGCAGCGCCAGAGCTGCAGAAGTTTTTCCGATAAACCTCTTGAGGCAGAAAAAATCGTTTCCTGCATCAATGCGGCATGTCTTGCTCCTTCCGCATGCAACACCCAGCCCTATCATTTTTATGTAGCACATGCACCGGAAGCTGTTGCTGTTGCAGCAGAATACTGCAAAGGCGATAAATACAACAAATGGGTAAGCGAAGCAAAGGCTTTTGTTATCATCACCCAGGAACACGCAGATATCCCTGCAGCAAATTCCGAAGCACGCAAACGCGATTTCCGCCAGTATGACATCGGTCTTGCTGTTGAAAACTTCTGCCTTGAGGCAACCGCACAGGGCGTTGGAACCTGCATTCTTGGACTTTATAACGAAGAAAAACTTAAATCCAACTTCCGCATTCCCAGCCCCAAATCCATCGCTCTTATTATTGCAATGGGCTATCCGGCAGAAAGCGAAATCCGCAAAAAACAGCGCAAACCCCTTGAGGATATGATAACTTATCTTAGATAATCCCATGCACCTGCCCGAATTTTTTGCGGCAGGTGTGTTTTTTCTTAGGAGAATACTATGTTTGAAAATGAATATACCCCACAGCGCGCCATTCTTGTTGCAGCGGACTGCGGCGAATGGGATGCAGAGGTTTCTATCGATGAACTTGAGGAACTGGCAAAAAGTGCCGGCGCCGAAGTTATCGCAAAAGTTATACAGGTCAGAAAAGATTATGACCGTGCAACCATAATCGGCCGCGGAAAAATTGATGAGATCCGGGAAATTGCAGAAGCAAACGACGCGGATATCCTTATCTTTGACCATGAGCTTACTGCCGCAAATATCCGCAACCTTGAGGAAGCAACGGGTCTTGGTGTTATTGACCGCACCATGCTGATCCTCGATATCTTTGCTGCAAGAGCACAGAGCAGAGCCGGCAGACTTCAGGTTGAACTTGCGCAGTATCGCTATCGTCTTCCAAGGCTCGAGGGCATGGGCAAAAACCTTTCCCGTCTTGGCGGCGGAATCGGTACCCGAGGTCCCGGTGAATCAAAACTCGAAAGCGACAGACGACATATCCGAAGACGCATCGAAACTCTTGAAAGAAAGCTTGATGAACTTTCTGCTAACCGTGAACTTATCCGTTCCAGAAGAAAAAAAGATGGCATTATAACCGCCGCAATAATCGGATATACCAACGCAGGAAAATCCACTCTTCTTAACCGTCTTACCAATGCAGGGGTTCTTTCTGAAGACAAGCTTTTTGCAACTCTTGACCCCACTGCAAGAAGCCTTGAACTTCCGGACGGAAGAAGCGTTATGCTTGTTGATACTGTCGGATTTGTTCGCAGACTTCCTCATCACCTTGTTGAGGCGTTTAAATCCACACTTGAGGAAACGGTTCAGGCGGATATCCTTCTCAATGTCTGCGACGTTTCTTCCGGAGAGGCAGATTCCCAGACAGAGGTTACAAGAGAGCTTCTTCATAGCCTTAAGGCTGATAAAAGCCCGATGCTGAATGTACTCAACAAATGTGACCTTATCGAGGGAGAGCTTCCTATCTGTACCGATGACTGCGTTTTAATTTCTGCGGCGACGGGTTTTGGCATTGACGAAATGCTCCGAAAACTTGCAAAAATGCTTCCGCCAAGCCAGATTCGCATGAATCTTCTGATTCCCTATGCGGAAGGCGGACTTTCTGCTGAAATAAGAGAAAGCGGAAAAATCTTCTCTGAAGAATATACGGAAAACGGAACCCTTACGGATGCTCTTGTTGACGTTAAAATCCTTCATAAAGTTCAAAAATATCAGGTATAAAAAATGACAGCCGGAAAACGGCTGTCATTTTTTCTTTTTTCTCTGCATAGGCTTGTACTAAAAAGGAAAGGACGGAAAAAACCATGCAAAAATTCCGGGCGGCGGTTATCGCCGCAACTCTTGCGATTATGTTTTTTATCCCCATGAGCGTTATGGGGATTTATGCGGAAGAAATTATCGAGGAAGTTCCAAAAACGGAGGAAAAGGAGCCTTTGATTTCGGAAGAGGATATTTATGAAGCGGAAGAAGATGATGAGGATTTCTTCCGGATATATGATATCGAAAGCGAGAAAATTTTTAATGTTTCCTATTCGGATTATGTTAAGGGAGCTATTGCTTCGGAAATGGGTGCAAATTTTGAATTTGATGCACTTGTTGCCCAAGGGATTGCGGCTTTCAGCTGTGCGCTATACCAAAAAGAAGCAAGAACCGCGGCGGATTATGATATTTCTGCGGCGCCGGATAAAAAGCTTGGATATATGACCGAAGAAAAAGCAAAAGAGGTTTATGGGGCTGCTTTTGATGAAAAATGGGGGATAATCTGCTCCGCGGCAGAAAAAGCGCTTTGTTATGTTCTTACTTATAACGGAGAACCGGCACTTACTGTTTATCATGCAATTTCCGCAGGGAAAACCGAAAGCTGTGAAAACGTCTGGAACGGCGCTTTGCCCTATCTTATATCTGTTGAAAGCGATGGGGACAAACTTGCCGAAGGATATAAAAGCGAGGTTATCGTTCCCGAAAAAGAGGTGCTTGAACTGCTTAATAAAAACGGAGCGGGACTTTCCGGAGCGTATCCAGAAGATTGGTTTTCCGGTGCGGTTTATACCGATGCGGGATATGTTGGCAGCATAAAAATCGGGGCGGCGACTTTTTCCGGAGAAAAACTCCGCAGTCTTTTTTCTCTGCGTTCCGCATCTTTTGATGTGGAATATAAAAACGGAGAATTTATTTTTACTGTTTACGGATACGGCCACGGCGTCGGACTTTCTCAGGTGGGGGCGAATTACATGGCAAAAAACGGCGCAGATTTTATGGAAATACTGGCACACTATTACCCCGGAACGGAACTTTTGGAATATGGGGAAGTTTATGGATAAAAAACGCCGCGATATAAATCGCGGCGTTTTTTTATCGTTTCATATGGACGAGATATTCAGTTGTATCTTCTTCGGGTTTTCGCTCTGAGGTTAGGCAAAAACCGTGGCGCTCATAAAATTTTATGGCTCTTTCGTTCTTTTCCAGCGCCCAGAGAAAATTTGCTCCGCAATTTTTAACAGCATATTCAAGAAGCTCTGCGCCGATTCCGTTTCCATGGAGAATGGGTTCGACAAAAAGCTTTTTTACCTCGCTGTTTTCCGCATGGACAAAGCCTTTTACTGCGCCGTCATCATATACCCACATATTTTCGATAAACGGTCGGTATTCTTCCATAATCTGAGGAACACCGAGGTCAATAAAATAATAACTGTCGCTTTTAAAAATCGGATAAAAATTCAGCCGATAGTTAAAAACCATTATCTCGGCGATTCTTGATAAATCCTCCGGTTTTGCTTTCCTGATATTTTCCATTTTGAGCCCTCAGCTATACATACTGGGATATGCAGGTTCAAGAGGAGTTCCGCCAGTATAATCGGAATATACAGTTGCAAGCATATCTTTAAGAATCGCAAAGGAGCGCTTACTGCAGATTCCAAGGGCATCCACATCAACGTTATAGACCTTATCCCCTTTTACTGCGCTTTTCTTTTTATAAAGATCGCTTCCCTCGAGGTCGATAAGGTGGATATCGCTGTTGATAAAAAGAACAGCAGGATCGAATTCCTTCCAGTTTTCGCTGTTATAGGTATAGCCGGTATAGTTTTCTGCGGCGTTTTTTAATCCGGCGGCAGAAAGAAGTTCATTTTCCATGGTATCACCGGTTATCATCATGTAATCAAGAGCACGGATAACTGCAATGTTTTTTTGCTCGCCGGAATATGCAAGAGCAGAAAGAGCCGCATCGTATTCGGAAACATAGCTTTCGCCAAAGGTCGGGCCTTCAACTGCTCCGAGGAAGAAAAGCGCAGACTGGCGATAAATTTCGCGAAGTTCATCAAGGCTGTCCGGTGCATCGATGACGATAACTTTTATGTTCATCTGCTGGAGTTCGATAAGGATGCTTTCCTCATACTGTGCAAAGGTAAGGATATAATCCGGAGCTGCTTCTTTTATCGCTTCCATATCCGGAAGACGGACAGAACCGATTGTACTATAGGAAGATGCTCCGCCGAAGTTGCAAAAATCTGCAATGGCGCAAACCTTATCCATAAGACCCATATCATAGACATATTCCGAAAGCGCCGGAGAAGCTATTGCAACTTTTTCCGGTGCTTTTATAATTTCTGTTCCAAAGGCGGTTACCGGCCAGTTTGGGTCAATGGGTTCCATAATTTCCGGTTCGTCTTCAGCGGGAACGGTTGGTTCATCATCTTCGCCAAAGCTCATATCAAATATTTTATCAAGAACGCTGCAGCCGGTTAAGGAAAGAACCATCAGCGCAGCAAGAAAAATTGAAAGCAGTTTTAATTTTTTCAAAAGAGTGTTCCTCCATATTGAGAATATACCTTTATATTATATTAATTACGGCCTATTGTCAATTTTAAAAAATAACCTTTCCAAAAAAGAATAAAAGCATATTGATTTGCAGAGCATTATGTTATAAACTGTATTTGTATAAGTTTACCTTAAAAAAGGAGGAAGTATAATGTTCCCCGTAAGCATGATTACCGGCGAACCCCTTTGGAATTCTCTTCCCGCCGCAAAAATCATAAACTATCCTCTTGAAAAAGCGGATTATAAACCCTATGCCCAGGCAAGGATATGTGTTTCCAACGATGATTTTCATATTCAGCTTCTGGCTTTTGAAGTTGTTCCGGAAGAAAAAAGCACTGTTGGTGTTGCGATAGCTCCTTTTTTTTCTGAGGACGGAGGAAAAAGATATTTCTGGCTTTCCACCAACAGAAGCGGAGCACTTTTATGCAAATTCATCGACGAAACAGACGGAAACGAATACGATATTTCCAAAAATGTTTCCGTAAGAATTTATACCGGCGAAGATGAACAGGGAGTTTATTGGTGCAGCGGTTTTACCCTTCCCCTTTCTCTTGTTGAAAAATTCTTCGGCAAAAGCTATCTTGAACCGGGACATAAAATGGCCGGAAATTTCTATAAACTCTGTGACGGAGAAAGGCCCCATTACGGAAGCTATTATCCGGCAGATTTTAGCGATATAAACCCTCTCGGAAGCAGATACTTTGGCGAGATGGAACTTGTTCTTTACTGATTGGAGGATAAAAATGCCAAGATTTTTTGTTGATAGCGTTGAAAGCGATTTTGTTGAAATCACCGGCGATGACGCAAGACATATTGCTCTTTCTCTCCGCATGAAAAACGGAGAGAGCCTTGTTCTCTGTGACGGAAAAGGAAGAGAAGCTGATGCGGTTATCCGCGAAGCCTTCCCGGAAAGCGTTGTTCTTGATATCAAAGAGCGCAGAGATTCCGCCGCAGAACCTAAAACGGAGGTTATACTCTATCAGGCTCTTCCGAAGTTTGATAAACTTGAATACATAATTCAGAAATCCGTTGAGCTTGGCGTTACAAAAATCGTTCCGGTTTTAAGTTCCAGATGTATTTCCCGTCCGGATGAGAAAACCATGAAGAAAAAGCTTGAGCGACTTAGAAAAATCGCCGATGAAGCAGCAAAGCAAAGCGGCAGAGGCAGACTTCCGGAAGTTGGAGAACTTCTTACTTTTAAAAACGCCGTGCTCAAAATGTCCGAAGCAGAAACGCCGATATTCTTCTTTGAGCACGCACAGTATCCTTTGCATGAAATCATGGAGAAAAGAACCGGCGGAAGCATCGCAATGATGGTTGGTTCCGAAGGAGGTTTTTCCGACGAAGAGGCAGCTTTTGCTGCCGAGCACGGAGCACTTATTGCCTCCCTTGGTCCAAGGATTCTTCGATGCGAAACCGCACCGGTTGCGGCACTTGCGGCTATTATGTATGCCGCAGGAGAAATGGAGATAAAATGATGAAACGCAGAATTTATGCTCTGTTTTTGGCGATGGTGCTCATAATTTCTTTCTGCGGTTGTTCCGAAGAAGAAAATGAGCACGAAGAAATTATTTCCGGAGGAGAAATTATTCTTGAACCGGTTGAAAGCAGTTCTTCCTCATCTTCCGAACCGGAAATTCCAACCGGAACAGAACCCGCATGGGTTCCCGAAAGTTCTTCTGAAAGTTCTTCCGAAGAAATCGCAGAAAGTTCTTCCGCAAGTTCTTCCGAAGCGGAAGAACCGGAAGAAAAAACGGATTGTTCCGTGCTCATTCTTGTTAACCCCTGGAACTATATTCCGGAAGATTATGATGTTAACCTTGTTAACGTTCAGGGAAAATATAATCTTGATGAAAAGGCCGCAGAAAGCGCAAAAGAGCTTGTTGCTGCCGCAAGAAAAGCCGGTTTTGATATGGTTCTTTGCTCCGCATACCGCACAGTTGAAAAATCCGCAGAGCTTTATAGCCGCAAGGTAAACCAGTTTATAAACGCAGGCTATGATGAAGCCACCGCAAAAATCGAGGCAGCAAAATGGGTTGCACCTCCGGGAACAAGCGAGCACCATACCGGTCTTGCCATGGACCTTGTTTCATCTGATTACTGGGGATATTACAGCGACCTTGAGCACGCATACGAGAATTTTGATTCCTTTAAATGGCTCTATGAGCATTGCGCTGAATTCGGATTCATTCTTCGCTATCCGAAGGACAAACAGGACATCACCGGAATCACCTATGAACCCTGGCATTACCGCTATGTTGGAAAAGAAGCGGCTCAGTACATCATGGAAAACGGACTTTGTCTTGAAGAATATCTTGAACTGATAAAATAAAAAATGCAGGAGCATTGCTCCTGCATTTTTTTATTATATTTTGATTATACGCTGAAAAGGAGATCGCGGTATGCAGGGAACGGCCAATATTCATCCCCGACCAAACTCTCCAGTTCATCCGCAACGGCACGAAGCTTATGAAGAGTCGGATAGAGTTCATCGCAGACAAATTTTGCCTGAGTATGGATATCCTTTATGTTTTTTGCTTTTGCGCTGTATTTTTCAACAAGTTCCGTCCGTTTTTCAAACTCTTTTATAAGTCCGTCGATTTTCTTTATGAATTCGACTTCGGTACTTTTAGAAACATCTATGCCGATGGATTTTTTTGCTGCGGCGGTTTCTGCAAGAGTTTTTTCGAACTTAATGCAGGCAGGCATAATATCTTTTCTTACCATATCTATCATGGTGAGAGCTTCGATAATTTCCACCTTGCTGTAATTTTCAAGGAGTATTTCCTGGCGGGAACGGATTTCACTTTCCGTATAGATTTTATGTCTTGCAAAAAGTTCTATATTCTTTTTATCCGGATAATGTTCAAGGGCTTCAACAGCATTTTTATAATTGCAAAGTCCGCGATTTTCCGCTTCTTTTACCCATTCTTCGCTGTAGTTATTGCCATTAAAAATAATGCGTTTATGGTCGCGCATTGTTTTTGCGATAATTGCATTTACCTCTGCATCGAAACTTTCTGCTTTTTCAAGGCGGTCTGCATAGTCCCGAAGAACATCCGCAACGCCGGTATTGAGCATAACGTTCGGGCCGGCAATTGAAAGGCTGGAACCGGGCATGCGGAATTCGAATTTATTACCGGTAAATGCAAAAGGAGAGGTTCTGTTTCTGTCGGATTTATCTTTTAAAAACTCCGGAACGGAAGCAATACCGGTTTCCATTTTTTCTGCGCTGTATTCCTTCGCTCCATGGCCTTCTTCCACAGAAGTAAGAATATTTGTTATATAATCGCCGAGGAACATTGAAATAATAGCCGGCGGAGCTTCTGAACCACCAAGACGACGGTCGTTTCCGGCTGTTGCAACGGAAATTCTTAAAAGATCCTGGTTTTCATCAACTGCGCGGATAACTGCGCTCATAAAAAGCTGGAACTGTTTATTATTTTCCGGTTTTTTTCCGGGGCTGAAGAGGTTTTTTCCGGTATCGGTCATAAGAGACCAGTTATTATGCTTTCCGGAACCGTTTACTCCGCGGAAAGGTTTTTCATGCAAAAGGCATGCAAGCCCATGGCGTTCCGCAACCTTTTTCATGATTTCCATAGTCAGCTGGTTATGGTCTGTTGCAAGATTTACTCGGCAATATCCGGGGGCAAGTTCGTGCTGGCTCGGTGCTGCTTCGTTATGTTTTGTTTTTGCATAGACGCCAAGCTTCCAGAGTTCTCTATCCAAATCTTTCATAAATTCGGATACCCTTGGGCGCAGAGCACCGAAATAATGGTCCTCCATCTCCTGACCTTTTGGCGGCGGAGCTCCAAAAAGGGTTCTTCCGGTTATAACAAGATCCTTGCGCTTTTTATACTGCTGTAAATCCAAAAGAAAATATTCCTGCTCCGCACCGGCCGTTGCAAAAACGCGTTTTGACTCTGTATCGCCAAAAAGGCGGACTATACGGAGCGCTTCTTTACATACAGCTTCTGTTGAACGGAGAAGTGGCGTTTTTTTATCCAGAACCTCGCCGCTATATGAACAGAAAACCGTTGGAATACAAAGAGAACCGTCTTTTACGAATGCAAAAGAGGTCGGATCCCATGCGGTATATCCTCTTGCTTCAAAAGTTGCACGAAGTCCTCCTGACGGAAAACTGGAAGCATCCGGTTCGCCTTTTATAAGATGCTTTCCGCGAAAATCGAGACCGACTCCGCAGACTCCGTCCGGCTGGATAAAGCTATCGTGTTTTTCTGCCGTAATGCCGGTCATGGGCTGGAACCAATGGGTATAATGGGTTGCGCCTTTTTCCATAGCCCAGTTCATCATGGCTTCTGCTACGGCGTTAGCAACTTCGGTATCCATTTCTCCGCCGTTATCGATTATATCTTCGAGTCTTTCAAAAATATCCGGAGAAAGGCGCTGTCGCATAGCGTCCTTATTAAAGACCATACTGCCGAATTCATCGGTAAAATTTGCCATGCACAACACCCGCTCTCTTTAACGATTTAATATGTTAATATACTACCACTCGTATCTGAATGTGTCAACCTTAAAATAAGCTTATAATAAAGGTTTCTTTTTTCAACCAAACATTGACAGCAAAATTTTTCAAAACTATAATTGGATAAAGCATTTTTAAATTTTATTTGATAAGAGGCAATATGTTTAAAAACTATTTTAAAAAACTTAATCCGGCGATGATTGCCGTTATATGGTCTCTTGCATGGCCGACTATGCTCGAACAGGCAATGCAGACTGCTGTTCAGTATATTGATACTGCGATGGTTGGTTCTCTTGGAACAGCGGCAACCGCCGCAGTCGGTTCCACGAGCACGGTAAACTGGCTTTTAAGCAGCAGTATCGCTGCAATGAGCATCGGTTTTCTTGCATATATTGCAAAGGCAAGAGGTGCCGGCGATGAAGAAAAAGCAAAGCGTGCTGTTGGACAGTCTGTTCTGGCTGTTCTTGTTATGGGTGCTTTTTTTACAGCTATTTCCCTTTCGTTAAGCGGAATGGTTCCGGTCTGGATGCAGGTTGATGAAAGCATCCGTGAGCTTGCATCCAAATATTTCTTTATCGTTTATATACCGATGCTTCCGAGAACGGCAAGCATCATCTTCGGAACGGTTCTCCGTGCATCGGGCGATACAAAAACGCCCATGAAAATCGGTGTTATCATGAACGTCATAAATGTTGTTCTTAACTTTATGCTTATTTATGAGACCAGAACCGTTTCTGCCTTTGGAATGGATTTCACCATCTTTGGTGCCGGACTTGGAGTTATCGGCGCAGGTATTGCGAGTGCTGTTGCATTTACCGTCGGCGGTATTTTTATCAGCATAATCCTTTGGAAGCATCCTCTTCTTTCTCCAAAAGGACAGAAGATCACTCCGGATTTTGAGATACTCAAACCCTGCCTTAAGGTTGCTTTCCCGAATATGCTTCAAAGATTCGGAACATCCCTTGGATTTGTTGCTTTTGCATCCATGATAAACTCCCTTGGAGAAGTTTCCACCGCGGCGCATACCATTGCGAACACCGTTGAATCCGCATTCTATATCCCCGGATTCGGAATGCAGACAGCGGCAGCAACTCTTAACGGAAATGCATACGGCGCAAAGGACAGACAGAGAATGCACGACCTTGCGAATATGTTTATCCCAATCGTTGTTGTTCTTATGTTCTTCTCCGGCGGAAGCCTTTTTATCTTTGCGCCAAGCCTTATGGATATTTTCTCCGACAGTCCGGAAGTAATTTCTCTCGGTTCGACGGTTCTTCGAATGGTTGCGGTTTCCGAACCTTTTTATGGGTTCTTTATCATCATCGAAGGACTTATGCACGGAGTTGGAAAAACGAGAGAACCTTTTATTTACAGCATTATCGGCATGTGGGGAATAAGGATTCTTGGAACCTATATCTTCACACAGATTCTTGATATGAATCTTATCGCCGCATGGGGATGTATGATTGCGCATAATATGTTTATGTTCCTTATGTTCCTGCGCTGTTTTATCAAAGAAAAATGGTGTCCGCTTAAAGAATAAAACAAAAAAACGCCTGCCGTTAATCGGCAGGCGTTTTTATTGCTTCTATATAACTGTAAACTGTTCCGAGGGTCATGCATAAAAACAGGATTCCAAGGGTTATGAACATAGCAGAAACACCTTTTATAAAAATTCCTGTAACAATCATAAAAAATCCGCCGATCATAAGCGATATCCCGGAAAAACGCTGGCATTTTTTCCAGACATCATCATTTTTCATGCTCCAGACGGTTCTTAATCCGATAACGGAGTTTTTTCTTAACTTCGGCATAAAATTACCGATTATCACAAGGCCGATTCCAAGAAGTATGCAAAAAAGCTGGTTTATATCCACGGAAACATCGTTGAGATTTGTTGTATTTTTAAAAGCGTTATAGAGCGAATAACAATGCATAACCGTAAACCAAAGGGAAATCCCCATTCCGGTATAGAAAACAACTTTTTCGTTATTTGTTCCGCCGTCTTCGCTTTTTGATGAAATCTTTGCCATCCAGAGCATAAAAAAGCCCATGGCGATTGTTACAAAAGGAAAAATCAGGCTTTCATATTTGCTTCCCCAGCGGTCGATTTCTCCGGCAAAATTATAATGCGCAGGAATCTGTTCCGGCAAAAACAAAAGGGCAACGGCAGTTATCATAAGCGGAAGAAACATCAAAAAATAATAGAAGAATTTTTTGTTTTTCATAACTTTCTCCTTTTATAAGCGATATTCTGATATTATTAAATCATAAGGCATTTATTTTTTCAATAACATCAAAAAAAATATATTTTCCAACAAAAAAATATTGCGTATCGGTATTTATGCGAGTATAATAAATCTGTTAAGGTTATTTATTACTTTGTTATATAGGAGGAATTTTAATGCCCAGTAATATCCGTCCCGATGATATGGAACGTATCACTACTCCCGAGCTTGCAGAAGCTTTTATCAATGAACAGATTGAAGAAATTCGCGCACAGGTTGGCGATAAAAAAGTTCTTCTTGCCCTTTCCGGCGGTGTTGACTCTTCCGTTGTTGCTGCTCTTCTTATCAAAGCAATCGGCAAACAGCTTATCTGTGTTCATGTTAACCACGGCCTTATGCGTAAAAACGAATCCGAAAACGTAATCGAGGTTTTCAAAAATCAGCTTGATGCAAACCTTATTTATGTTGATGCAACCGACCGTTTCCTCGATCTTCTTGCTGGAGTTTCTGAACCTGAGAGAAAGAGAAAAATCATCGGAAAAGAATTCATCGAAGTTTTTGCTGATGAGGCACGCAAACTTGAAGGCGTTGAATTCCTTGCACAGGGAACCATCTATCCCGACATCCTCGAAAGCATCAAAGCCGCAGAAGGCAAAAAAGCTGTTAAGAGCCATCATAACGTTGGCGGTCTTCCCGAAGATCTTAGCTTTGAACTTGTTGAACCTATCAAACTTCTCTTTAAAGACGAAGTTCGCGTAGTTGGTGAAGCTCTCGGTCTTCCTCATGGCATGGTTTACCGTCAGCCGTTCCCGGGTCCTGGCCTTGGTGTTCGCTGCCTTGGTGCAATTACCAGAGACCGTCTTGCTGCTCTTCGCGAAGCTGATGCAATCCTTCGTGAAGAATTCGATAACAACGGCCTTTGCGAAAAAGTATGGCAGTATTTTGTTGTAATTCCGGATATCAAGAGCGTTGGCGTTAAAGATGAAAGCCGCTATGAAGGTTGGCCCGCAATCATCCGCGCTGTTAATACCAAAGACGCAATGTCCGCAACCATTGAAGAAATCCCCTATGCAATTCTTCACAAAATCACCGACCGTATCACTCACGAAGTAGAGGGCATCAACCGCGTTCTTTATGACCTCACTCCGAAGCCCATCGGCACTATTGAGTGGGAATAATTTTATAATAACCGAAAGCGGTCCGGAATTTTTATCTTCAGACCGCTTTTTATATTTATAGGAGATTCAGTTATGAATTATGACGTAATTATTATCGGCGCAGGCCCCGGCGGCATTTTTGCTGCTTAT
>JAFYOZ010000100.1 GCA_017547705.1 Oscillospiraceae bacterium | reverse complement strand
CCGTCCGCATGACCGCCCATCCATGCCCAGGAATCATAGATGTTGTGGTATATCATCAAAACTTTTGTCCTTTCGGGGTTTACTACCCATGCGGAAGCGGTAAAATGCGCCCGCTCGTTTTCTCTTTTAAAAACTTCCGGTTCCGAAAGCCATTCGACAAGGAGTTTTTTATCCCTTTCTTCCTGTTCGTTGAAAGGGATATAATCAAAAATCTGTTCTCTGAAATCCATATTCAAAATCTCCTAAAAATCAAGGCGGAAGAAAACTTCCGCCTTTTTGTTTTTAATCAGGAAAGAGCCTTTTCGCGAAGTTCGCTTTCAAAAGTAATTGCCGCCTGAGCATTATTGATGAAAAGAACGTCGGTTACGCCGTATTGGTCAATAAGAGCGCCGGTTCCTTTGGTGTTTTCGCGGATATCTACAACAACAATCTGTTCAAAATAATCGATCATAAAGGGAACAAATGCGTTTCCGTAGGATTCCTTGAAAATCATAAGGGTTCTTCCGTTTTTATTTTCGGTTGTGATAACGGTAAGGGGGTTGTCGCCGTTTATGAACATTCCCGCATAGGTTTTGTAGTTTTAGTTGATTGCGGATGTGTTGTACCAGTTTCCGGTGTTTCCGGCAACCATTGTATAACCGATATGGGGATAATGTCCGACGGTATAGTCAAGATTTTCTTTAAGGCAGGCAGGACCGCCGGCGAAATTATAAAGAGTTCCGAGGAAATCGGTTTTGATTACCGTTTCGTAAGTATCAAGGGCATAGGGGGTAATTTCGTTTGCGTTGCAGAAAGCAACGGAAGCATAGTATGCGCCAAGGCTTGTCCAATGGTGGTCGGTGCGGTAGAACATATATTCATCCCTGTGTTCGCTCATAACTCCGAAAGCATCAGCAGCTTTGATTCCGTCGTTAAGCATTGCATAGGTTGCTTCGATATGTGCCTTTGTTCTGTCGTAAGGATCGGTGTATCCTGCGGGAGGATTGAAAGCGCAGTTCTTCGGAACAAGAAGTGCGTTTACGGAAAGATCGGGATATTTTTCCGCAAATTTATTGATGGTGGAAGCCCATCCTGCATTTCCGTTTTCGGAAGGAAGGAAATATTCCATCGCATAGTCACCGCAGACAAGGGTTGCTCCGGAATAGTATGCTTCGATATTGTTGTTATAATGTCCTGCTTCGGTTTCCGGAACGATGTTGTCAAGGTTGTCGGAAAGAGCACCGTTTCTGCCGGGTTTAATATATTTCTGGCCTTCCGGAACTATCTGGAGTCCGCAGGTTTCGCAGGCATTTTTCTTGTTC
Source organism: Oscillospiraceae bacterium (assembly GCA_017547705.1). Classification (GTDB taxonomy): domain Bacteria; phylum Bacillota; class Clostridia; order Oscillospirales; family Ruminococcaceae; genus UMGS1668. The sequence continues at coordinate 381 of JAFYOZ010000100.1, read as the reverse complement.
ATGGTATGGCCGAGTTTTTGAGCAAGTTCGGCTCCGCAGCTTTCGCAAAGCTGTCCTTCGGTGCAGGTTGCTTCTGCTCCGGGAATATGTTCAAGCTTCGGAGACATTTCGAGTCCGCAAAAAACGCAGGTCTGTGCGCCGGAACAGGTTGCATCATCTCCCGGACGGTGTCCGGTTGCCTCAACAAGAATTTCTTCACATTCGGTACAGATCTGGGGTTCGGTACAGGTTGCGGAAGGACCCGGAACATGTTCATGTCCGCATCCGGAAAAAGCCGCGGCAATAATTACTGCAAAAAGTATAAGGGCAATTTTTTTCATAATGTCCTCCGTTTTTAATTTTATAGGCAAAGCCTGAATATCATTAAAAATTATACCGCTT
>JAFYOZ010000099.1 GCA_017547705.1 Oscillospiraceae bacterium | reverse complement strand
GGCGAAAGCGAAGTTATCTATTCTTCCAATGCTCGCGAAACTGTTATCCCCATCGTTGTAATCGTTAACGAAAGCACTTCCGGTGCTGCAGAGTTTTTTGCTGCAGGTCTTCGCGACTTTGGCAAAGCAAAAATAATCGGAACCCAAACCATGGGCGTTGGTTCTCTTCAGGAGATTTATCGCCTTGATGACGGTTCCGCAATCCAGCTTACCGTCGGAAAATATTTCCTCGCAAATTGCAAAACTGCATGGGAAGGAATAGGAATTACTCCCGACCATGTTGTTACCATTGATTATGTTTTGGATTTTACCGATATCACCATGCTTGATGCAACTATGGATACCCAGCTTGCAAAAGCTATCGAGGTTGCTTCCTCTTCCGTAATCCCGAAAGAATCAGAAAACACCGAAGAATCTTCTTCCGAAGGTTAAGCGACAAAATTTTTCTTGACAAGAACAGATTATATGAATATAATCTATAACATTGTGACTCAGTTTAGGAGGGTCTTATACCATGGATAAAAAAGTAGTAGTAACCGCAAGCGGTCTTAAAGCTCTTGAAGAAGAGCTTGAGATGCTTAAAACTGTCAGAAGAAAAGAAGTTTCTGAAAAAATCCGCGTCGCACGTTCTTACGGCGACCTTTCCGAAAACAGCGAATACGATGAAGCAAAAAACGAACAGGCTATCGTTGAAGCAAGAATCGCAGACCTTGAGGTAATGCTTAAAAACGTTGTTATCCTCGATGAAAGCGAACTTGTAAAAGATACCATCTCCCTCGGCTCTACCGTTAAAGTTTATGACGAAGAGTTCGAAGAAGAACTTGAATACATCATCGTAGGTTCCACCGAGGCAGACCTTGATCTTGGTAAAATCTCTGATGAATCCCCTGTTGGAAAAGCTCTCATCGGCAAAAAAGTCGGCGATGTTGCAGAAGCTATTCTTCCTACCGGCGATACCGCAAAATTTAAAGTTATCAGCATCGGCTGATTAAAAAAACAATAAAAAAGGCTTGCCATTAGGCAAGCCTTTTTTATTATATTCAGCTTTATGAATCAGACAATTTCTGCTTCCGGTGCGTTTTTACGAACAGATTCCACACCGTTTTCGCAGGAAGCTTTTGCTTTATATCCTTCGGAAGAAAGAATAATTTCGCCGTTGCGTGCTTTAAGACGGAAACGGAATTCACCGGCTTTGTCGGTATAAATTTCAAATTTGGGGTTAACTGCGGTAACAACAGGATCTGCTGTCTGGTCTTCGAGATTTGCAATTTCTGCGTTTTTCTTTACGCTTTCAATACCTTTAAGGCATGCTTCTTTTCCGGAATATACTTCGGATACGCCGATAATCTGTCCGTTGGAAGCAAGAAGGTTGAATTTTATTCCGGTTGCAGTTTCTTTAACTTCAAATTTTCCCATAATTATTCTCCTTTCATTATAAAACAAAAGTATTGGTTTGACTTCATATTAGCACCTTTTTCTTCATATTTCAATATAAAAACAATTTGAGCACGGAGAAATTTTTCCGTGCTCAAACCGTGCTCAAGTTTTATTCAATTTCTTTTGCTGCTTCTTCAAGAACTTTTCTTATCTCGATATGCTGGGGACATGCTTTTTCGCATTTTCCGCATTTGATGCAGTTAGAAGCGCTTCCTTCTCCAAATCCGCCGATCCAAACATGTTCTTTTCCAAAGCGTTTGATCTGGTTCATAACATTGATAATTCCCGGAACGGAAATGTTTTTAGGGCAAACTTCCGTGCAATACTTACATGCTGTACAGGGAATGGTTTCTATACTTTTTATAATTTCCGCAACTTTATTAACTGCTGCAAATTCCTCTTCATCAAGAGGACGGAAATCTTTCATAAATGCAATATTTTCTTCAAGCTGCTGTTCGGTGCTCATACCGGAAAGAACCATAAAAATTCCGTCAAAAGATGCCGCATAGCGAATTGCATATTCTGCACAGCTCTTTCCTGTGGATTCAAGAATCTCTCTGCATTCATCGTTAAGGTCAACAAGTGCACCACCACGAACAGGCTCCATTACGATAACAGGTTTTCCGTGTTTACGGCAAACCTCGAGACATTCTCTTGCCTGAACGTCATCGTCGTCATAGTCTGCATAGTTGAACTGAATCTGAACAAATTCAACCATCGGTTTTTCTGAAAGGATTTTATCAAGATATTCTGCGCTGTCATGGAAAGAAAGTCCAAGATGTTTTATCTTTCCTTCGTTTTTAAGTTCTTCTCCGATTTCATAAGCGCGGCATTCGCAGTATTTCGGATAATTATATCTTCCCTGGGCATGCATAAGGAAATAATCAAAATATTCAACGCCGCAGGCTTTAAGTTCTTCTTCAAAAAGAGGACGAATCTCTTCTTCTTTATTAAAGAAGCTGCTGCTCAGTTTATCAGCAAGAACAAAACTCTCTCTGGGATAACGGTTAACAAGTGCTTCGCGGATAGCTGTTTCGCTTTTTCCATCAATATAAGGGTGTGCGGTATCAAAATATGTAAATCCCTCTTCCATGAAGCGATCTGTCATCTTTTTAAACTGTTCGATATCAACTTCTTCGCCAATCATGGGAAGGCGCATACATCCAAAACCAAAGTTTTTCATTTTGCATTCTCCTTTTGAATTTATACACATATAATATAACTTTAATTGTCACCGGTCAAGTAACCGTATGTTTTTTCAACAAAAATCCCGCCTTTCGGCGGGATTTTCTTTCATTATACCGTTCCGGTAACTTCAAGAACTGCAATTCCGGGTGTAACGTTCCATACACCGGTTACAGGGTCCTGGCTATAGGTTGCCGCAGGAACATTGATTACACCGGAAACGGTAGAAAATGCTCCGGTAGTGTTGTCATAGCTGTATTCCGTATCCGCAAGAACACTTCCATCAAGCGTTACCGTAATAGGATTCAAAACCGGACGGAAAGTATCGGATACAACGATATTATCCGCCGCAACAGATGCGGTATTTCCGGTATTCTGAATTACGAAAGTATAGGTCAGCTGACCGTTATCGGTAACAACAGCGGGACAAACAGATTTACTGATTGTAAGGCTGAGTCCGCTTTCGGGGGTTACTGTTTCAGTTGCGGTAACCGGTTCAGAAAGTCCTCCACCGGAAACTTCCGCAGTATTTACGATACTTCCTTCGCTCGGAGGAGCATATTCGTTTGCTCTTGTTTCATAAACAAGAACGGCGTTCCCGCCTGCCGGGATATTGATTCCGCTTATGACAAGGTCTGTTCCATAGGTTACAACCGGCGAAGCCTGAATTGCACCGTTAACATAGTATCTTACGGAATCTGCAACATAATCAAGAGGAACAAGAGTCGTTTCTCCAAAAGTATATGCACCGAGGTCATCGGTTACAACAAGACCGTTAAATGGTGCTGCAGAGCTGTTGACAATACTGACGATATAGGTTATAACGTCCCCTGCTCCATAGGTGTCGATCACCGCTGTTTTTGTTGCAGAAATCGCTTCAAGAATTTCTCCGGTTACAATATTTGAATTTACAACATTATCCTGATAGGAAAGTGTTGCCTGGTTTGTAAAAATCGCCATTTGATTACCTCCGTTTTTGTTTAAAAAGGTGTTTTACCTTTTCAGTAACATTATATTTATCAAAAATCCTTTGTGTTCCTTTTTTCTCTCTTTTTATATAAATAGCCTTTTATCTTGTTTTATGGCAAAAAATAGGGTATAATGTTACCGTAATCAAAACCCTTTTGGAGGTAAAAATGAGCAATACTTTTATTATCGAAACTTCTGCACGCCATGTTCATCTTTCTGCTGCCGATCTTGAAACCCTTTTCGGCAAAGGCTATGAACTTAAATTCAGAAAAGATCTTTCCCAGCCCGGACAGTTCGCAACCTTTGATAAGGTTGATGTTGTTGGCCCGAAGCGCACTCTTACCGGTGTAACCATTCTTGGCCCTACCAGACCTCAGACTCAGGTTGAAATCTCTCTTACCGATGCACGTTCCATCGGCATTACCGCTCCCATCCGTGAAAGCGGCGACCTTACAGATTCCGCACCCTGCAAGCTTGTCGGTCCCTGCGGAGAAGTTGAGCTTTCTGAAGGCGTTATCATCGCAATGCGCCATATACATATGCTCCCGGAAGACGCAGAAAGACTCGGCGTAACCGATAAACAGATTGTAAGCGTAAAAATCCCCTCTCCGGAACGTTCCACCATTTTCTCCGATGTTCTCGTCCGTGTAACCCCCACCTCTTCTCTCGCTATGCATATTGATACCGACGAAGCAAACGCCGCCGGAATCTGTGGCCAGGAAGGCGAAATCGTAAATATCTGATAAAACGATAAAAGCCCGGAAAACCGGGCTTTTTTAATGAGAGTATTTTTATATAACATATAATAATTGCATTTTTTTGCTTGAAAGTTTTCTTTCAATATGATAGAATAAAATGTACTTTTATGTAAACATAACCTTTTGAAAGGAAGATAAATAAATGGCTGAACAGATTATGGAACAGGAACAGCAGGAACTTTCTGCAGAACAGCTTTCCGAACTTCTCCAGATCAGACGCGATAAGCTTACCGCTCTTCGCGATGCAGGCAAAGACCCTTTTACCATCACCAAATTTAACGTAACCGATTATTCCGGTTCCGTAAAAGAAAACTTTGTTGACCCCGCAGAAGGCGAAGAAAGCACTCAGGTTGTTTCTCTTGCCGGACGTATTATGAGCAAACGCGGCATGGGAAAAGCTTCCTTTGCTGACCTTCAGGATAAAGAAGGAAGAATCCAGCTTTATATCAGAAAAGATATGGTTGGCGAAGATGATTATGCAGATTTCAAAAAGTGGGATATCGGTGATATCATCGGTGTTGAAGGTATCGTTTTCCGTACCCATATGGGCGAAATTTCTGTAAAAGCAACCAAAATCGTTCTTCTTTCCAAATCTCTTCTTCCCCTTCCGGAAAAATTCCATGGCCTTAAAGACCAGGAACTCCGCTATAGACAGAGATATGTTGACCTTATCATCAACCCCGAAGTTAAAGATACTTTCGTAAAACGCAGCCAGATTATGCGCGAACTCCGTTCCTTCCTTGATGGCCGCGGCTTCCTCGAAGTAGAAACCCCTATCCTTACTCCTTTTGAAATCGGCGCTTCCGCAAGACCTTTCCTTACTCATCACAACACCCTTGATATGGACATGGTTCTTCGTATCGAAACCGAACTTTATCTTAAACGCCTCATCGTTGGCGGTTTTGACAGAGTTTATGAGGTTGGCCGTATTTTCCGTAACGAAGGTATGGATACCAAACACAACCCCGAATTCACTTCCATCGAACTTTATCAGGCTTTCACCGATTTCCGCGGCATGATGGATCTTGTTGAGGATATGATGAAAACCGTTGCTATGAACGTTTGCGGAACTCTTAAAATCCCCTATCAGGGCAAAGAAATCGACCTCGGAAACTGGGAAAGACTTACCATGATCGAAGCAGTTAAAAAATATTCCGGCGTTGACTTTGCAGAAGTTGCTTCCGACGAAGAAGCAATCGAACTTGCAAAAAAACACAATGTCGAGCTTCCCGAAGTTCCCACCAAAGGCGCAATCCTTGCTGAATTCTTCGATGCTTTTGTTGAAGAAAACCTTATTCAGCCTACCTTTATCTACGATTACCCCGTAGAAATCAGCCCTCTTGCAAAACGCAAACCGGAAGATCCTGCATTTACCGAACGTTTTGAGTATTTCATCAACGCAACCGAATTTGGTAACGCATTCAGCGAACTTAACGATCCTATCGACCAGAAAGGTCGTTTTGAACGCCAGGTTGCAGAACGTCTTGAACTTGACCCCAGCAGCAAAGCACAGGTTGACTATGACTATGTAACCGCTCTTGAATATGGTATGGCACCTACCGGCGGTCTTGGATTCGGCGTTGACAGACTCGTAATGCTCCTTACCGACAGCGCAAGTATCCGCGATGTTTTGCTCTTCCCCACCATGAAACCGAGAGATTGATACATCAAGATATATCAAGATATAAGACGATATATCAAGATACATCAAGAAAAAATGACTATTTGTGAGCAATTTTGCAACAGTTTTGCAACAGTTTAATTTACAATTTGAGCAACTTTATGTTGAAAAATATAAGGTATAATTCCAAAAAAGGCAGCAACTCGGCTGCCTTTTTCTTTTTATATCGTTTTTTATATTCTGAATTATCAACCACCATAAAATGCTATAAGGTTCAAGTATTGTTTTTACATATTCTTTTATCAGCATGAAAGATATATATCTATATCATTGAATCGCATTTTCTTTTGTGCTAAAATGAATTTAACAAATTAAATTATATTTCTGTAGAAAGTGCAATGCTTCCGGATTGGAGAATATAATATGAAATGTAAAAAATGTAATGCAGAGGTTAATAGCAATTTTTGTCCTCATTGTGGAACACCTGTTTTAAATAATGCATCAAATCAAAAATTACTTGGTTTTCGTTCAAACAAAACGTGGAAAAAAGTAATCTCCATTTTATACCTTTCCATATGTTTAATTATATTTTTCTTTTCTATTATCTCTTCAAAACAAGAAAATATTAGCACATATGATTTTATAATTGATAAATTTTTTCAAATAATTTTATGTTTTGTTTTCATTTCGCCATACATATTTTTATCAAATACAAATTTTAGAGACGAACTTCCATTTTTCAAAAAACATAAATTTATTTATTCGATATTCGGTATGTTTATCGTCTTATTTATTTTTACTATTTCTATTAGTATCGTAAATTCTTTACATTCAGAAGAATATATCTTAAAAATTTCCAAATCTTCTGATTCTATTAGCGGCATAAATAAAATTGAAACTAGTGAAGAATCAGAAACATCAAGTTCTTCTAACTACACCAATAGTAATATAAATGGTTCTGAAAAAAAAGACGATAACATAAAAAAGCCTAACAAAAATACACAAAATTACAATGATTCGGAAAACAAGTTATCTGAAAGCAATATCATAGATAACCAAACCTCCGAATTATTAAAAAAGATGGCAATAGAAGAAGTTGAATCTGAACTTATTTTCCCGAAGAAAGCTGTAT
>JAFYOZ010000005.1 GCA_017547705.1 Oscillospiraceae bacterium | reverse complement strand
CCAAGATCCAGAAGCATATAGTCGTTTTTAAATCCGGGAACAACGGATGCAAGAGCAGCGCGTTTAATTCCCTTGATGCGTTTAACGATAAGAGTTGCGGCAACAACGATTGCACCGGTGGAACCTGCGCCAACATATGCGTCGCCTTCGCCCATAGAAAGAAGTTCGAGACCTTTTACAAGGGAACTTTCTTTGTATTCCTTAAGAGAAGAGGTCGGCTCTGCACAAACGGGCATTATAAGAGGAGCATCAACAAAGGTAAAACCGTTGGTGGAAATATTCTCTTTTTTACAGATTTCTCTCATCTCTGTTTCATTACCGACAGCGATTATTTCAACTCCAAGCTCCTTAACAGCCATTTCTGCACCCTTAAGAGGAGCAAGAGGAGCGTTATCGCCGCCGTAAATATCAATTATAATTTTCATAAAACAGCCTCCATTGCGGCAACCGCTCTTTCGGCAACGGCCTGATACCGTTCGTCCTTATGGCGGATTCTGGTTTCGAGAGGAGGAAGAAGTCCCATATTTGCGCCCATGGGCTGGAAGTTTTCAACGCTCTCATCGGTTATATAGTTTATAAGTGCACCAAGCATTGTAAGATTCGGAAGAACAAAAGGTTCTTCTCCGTTAACAAAGCGAGCTGCATTTATTCCGGCAAGAATTCCCGTTGCGGCGGATTCGGTATATCCCTCAACTCCGGTAAACTGTCCCGCAAAGAAAAGGCGCGGTTCGGTTTTAAGGGAAAGGTTCTTATTAAGAAGCCTCGGGGAATCCATAAAGGTGTCTCTGTGCATAACTCCATAGCGGAGGAATTCTGCGTTTTCAAGTCCGGGAATCATGGAGAAAACCCTTTTCTGTTCGCCGAATTTAAGGTTTGTCTGGAATCCGACAAGGTTATACATGGTGCCTTCGGCGTTTTCTCTTCGAAGCTGAACATTCGCCCAGGGTCTTCTTCCGGTGTTCGGGTCTTTAAGTCCAACAGGACGGAGCGGGCCATATCGGAGAGTATCGTGTCCGCGGCTTGCCATAATTTCAACAGGCATACAGCCTTCATAAACCTTCGGGTCTGCAACGTCAAAATCATGGAGAGGCGCTCTTTCCGCATTTATAAGCGCATCATAAAATGCGTCGTATTCATCTCTCTCCATGGGGCAGTTAACATAGTCCGCATCGCCTCTTTCGTATCTTGCGCCAAGGAAAACCTTGTCCCAATCGAGGGAATCCGCAGAAACGATCGGAGCAACCGCATCATAGAAAGAAAGAGTTCCGCCAAAGCGCTCTTTAAGATTTTCTGCAAGAGCATCGGATGTAAGAGGGCCTGTTGCAAAAATTACAACGCCGTCTTCCGGGATTTCTGTAACTTCGCCATAAACGACCTCGATATTGGGGTCGCTTTTAATTTTATCGGTGATATACTGCGCAAAAAGCTCTCTATCCACAGCAAGAGCACCGCCTGCTGCAACGGAGGTTTTTTCTGCCGCTTCCATGGTGATGGAACCGAGCATGCGCATTTCTTCTTTTAAAAGTCCACCGGCGGAGTTAAGACGCATCGCCTTAAGGGAGTTTGAACATACAAGCTCCGCAAAATTTTCGCTTTTATGCGCCGGAGTATATTTTTCGGGTTTCATTTCGCAAAGGCGAACAGAAAAACCAAGGGAAGAGAGCTTATGTGCTGCTTCGCAGCCAGAAAGTCCTGCTCCGATTATGGTTATTTTTTCACTCATTTGGAAGCACCCGCTCTTTCATAATCGCATTCCGGATTGGAACAATAGATTTTTGCGTTTCTGCCTTTCTTGGAAAGAAGGGTTTTTCCGCAGTTGGGGCATTTTTCTGCAGTGGGTTCATCCCAGCTCATAAATCCGCAGCTGGGGTTATGCTCACAGCCGTAATAGGTTTTTCCGGTTTTGGATTTTTTGGAAAGGATTCTTGCTCCGCAAAGAGGACATTCGCCGCCGGTTTCTTTAACAATGCGCTTTGTGTTCTGGCACTGGGGATATCCGGGGCATGCAAGGAATTTTCCAAAGCGGCCGGTTTTAACAACCATCTTTCTTCCGCATTTTTCACAGATAACGTCGGTTTCCTCTTCCGGAACCTGGATTTTTTCTGCGCCCTGGTTCTTCTGAGCAAGTTCGAGGGATTTCTGGAAGTCCTCATAGAACTTTTTCATCATATGAACCCAATCGGTTTTTCCGCTTTCAACTTTATCCAGGTCTTTTTCCATCTTTGCGGTAAAATCAACGTCAACGATGTTGGAAAAATGTTCGGTAATAAGGTCAACAGTAACAGTTCCGAGGGCAGTGGGTTTAAGAGCCTTGCCTTCGCGTTCAACATAGTTTCTGCTGATGATGGTGGTGATGATAGGAGCATAGGTTGAAGGACGTCCGATTCCGTTTTCTTCCAATGCTTTGATAAGAGATGCTTCGGTGTATCTGGAAGGTGCCGCAGTAAAATGCTGGTTGGGCTTGATTTCCTTAACACGAAGAACGTCTCCGGAATTTGCGTGTTTCGGGATGGAGGATTTTTCCTCGTCGCCGTAAGGATAGAGAACAGAGAAACCGTCGAATCTTACGGTAAAGCCGGAAGCTTTAAATCCATAGTCGCCGGCGTTAATATCAATAGAAACGGTATCATAAAGTGCAGCAGCCATCTGGCTTGCGATAAATCTGTCCCATACGAGTTTATAGAGTTTATACTGTTCAGAAGTAAGGCTGTCCTTAAGTTTTTCCGGAGCGATTTCCGGCATGGTGGGACGGATAGCCTCATGAGCATCCTGTGCGCCTGCTTTTGTTTTATATGCTTTTCCGGTGGAAGAGAGATATTCTTTTCCAAAGGTGTTTTCGATATAATGAGCAGCAGCCTGTTTTGCTTCTTCAGAGATACGGAGAGAGTCGGTTCTCATATAGGTGATAAGACCGACTGCACCCATTCCGGGAACATCGATACCTTCATAAAGTTCCTGTGCAATTCTCATGGTTCTTCTGGGCTGGAAGCCAAGACGAAGAGATGCCTCCTGCTGGAGAGTGGAAGTTATAAAAGGCGGAGCGGGCTGTTTTTTTCTGATGCTCTTTTTAATTGCGCAGATTACGAAGGGAACGCCTTTAAGCTCGTTTACGATGCTTTCTGCTTCTTCGCCGGTTTTGATTTCGATTTTTTCGCCGTTTTTGGTAGCAAGCTTTGCAGAAAATGCGGAAGATTCGCCTTTTTCACAAAGTTTTGCATCGATGGACCAATATTCTTCCGGAATAAAGGCTTCGATTTCTCTTTCGCGGTCAACGATGAGTTTTACTGCAACGGACTGAACTCTTCCTGCGGAAAGGGAAGAACCTCCGCGGATATTTTTCCAAAGGAAGGGGCTGAGTTTATAGCCCACGATTCTGTCAAGGATTCTGCGTCCCTGCTGTGCATTAACAAGGTCGGTATCAATGCTTCTTGGAGCAGACATACCCTGTTCAACACCAAAATGGGTGATTTCGTTAAAAGTTACGCGGTTGGGTTCTTCCATGGAAAGGCCAAGAAGTTTTGCAAGATGCCAGGAGATGGCTTCACCCTCGCGGTCAGGGTCCGTTGCGAGATATACATAATCCGCAGCGGCGGCCTGTTTTTTAAGGCTGCGAACAAGGTTTTCCTTGCCGGATATAAGAATATACTGGGGAACAAAACCGTTTTTTACGTCGATTCCGAGAGTGGTCTTCGGAAGGTCACGAACGTGACCCATAGATGCTACAACGGTAAAATCCTCGCCAAGATATTTTTCAATGGTTTTTGCTTTTGCAGGGGACTCCACTATAACAAGATTTTTTGCTGTTTTTGCGGAGCGCTTTGCTGATTTTGTTTCTGCTGCCGTAATGATTACCCCCTATATAAGATTATACTGTAGGGACCGTCGTCCTCGACGGTCCGTTTTTTCGGAACGCTGGGGACAGCGTTCCCTACGGTTCATGGTTTGATTTTTTTACGCAATAACAAACCTTCTTCCGGAAGAGGGAAGAACAAGCCCGAGGAGTTCGAGCTCTGTTAATCCAACCGCAACAGCGGAAGAAACAAGATTTGTGAGGTCTGCAATTTCGTCCGAACTTTTCGGAACTCTGTCAAGAACGCCGTAGATAAGCGCCGCATTTTTGGAAAGTCCTGCCGGCGGAGCTTTTTTAACAAGCTTTGGCTGTTTTTCCGGGCGGTCGTTTTTTGCTTCCGGTTCTTTTTCGATTTTTCTCTTCTTGATTTTTTCAATGGAGAGATGGGAAGTATATTCGCTTCCAAATTCAGAAAGGATATCCTTTGCATCCGCAACGGGGATTGCTCCGCTTCTTAAAAGGCGGAAGGTTCCCTGGGAAGTATTTCTGTTAACGTCTGCCGGAACAGCAAAAACCTTGCGTCCCTGTTCAAAAGCAAGATTTGCGGTGATTGATGTTCCGCTTCTTGCGGCGGCTTCGATTACGCAGATTCCAAGGCTCATTCCGGAAACGATTCTGTTTCTGATGGGGAAAAAGCTGGAGCGGGCTTCGTCATCCGGAATAAATTCGCTGATGACTGCGCCGTTTGCGGCGATAAGCTCTTTAAGTTCAAGATTTTCCGGCGGAAAGGTTTTACAGATTCCGCATCCCTGAACCGCAACGGTTTTTCCTCCTGCGGCAAGACAGGCTTTGTGTGCGGCGGAATCTATTCCAAGCGCCATTCCGGAAACAACAAGTGCACCGGCACTTCCAAGACCGCCGGATATTATGCTTGCCATCTTGTTTCCGTATTCGCTCATTCTTCTTGTTCCGACTACGCCGATGGCCGGAGCCATGTTAAGACAGGTTTCATCACCGAGAACGTAAAGAACCGGCGGCGCCGCCTTTATCGAAAGAAGATTTTGCGGATAGAAAGGAGATTCCTTCGTGATTATTTTTGCGCCATAGTTTTTTGCGCTTTCTATGGCCTTTTTTGCAACGTCAAGACTTGTTGCGCGGATGCGCAGCGCATCTCTTTCGTTTATGGTTCCGACTTTTTCGATGCCGGAATCTCCGGAGAGAAAGAATTCCTCCGGATCCGGATAAACCCGAAGAATATCATCAACAATTTTGTTTCCGGGCTGTGCGGCAATTCCAAGCCAAACCCAGTGTTCAAGACTCATAATCGGGTCCTCCTTTCCAAATTTGCCTACCCTTTAATCAAGGGAGGCTTTATTGGTTCATCGCCGCGGAATATATCATAATCGCGGCAGCAGAAGCTGCATTAAGGCTTTCTGCTTTTCCGGGCATGGGGATCATAACAACATGATCACAACTTTCGATAACGCGATGCTCAAGTCCGTTGCCCTCGTTGCCGATGAGCACGCAGGATTTTTCGCTGAATTTTACGTTAGGAAGGAGAAGGGCGTTTTCTGCTAGGGCAGAAGCATAGGTTGAAACTTTGTTTTCTTTAAGAAGTTCAAGCGCCTCGGCCGTTTCAGAAAAAACCTTTATCGGTAAACGGAAAATACAGCCCATAGTTCCTCTTAAAACCTTTGGAGAGAAGCAATCCGCACATCCGCAAAGAAGAACTCCGCGAACGTTCATAGCCTCACAGGTTCGAAGAATCGTTCCGATATTGCCCGGATCCTGAAGATTTGAAAGCAGAACAAAAAGACCTTTTTCAGAAAAATCCAAAGGCTTTTCTTCCATTTTGCAAACGGCAAAAACCCCTTGGGGAGTTTTTGTATCGCTTATTTTTTCCGCAACGGAGGAGGTTATATTATATACCTCAAAAGCCTCGGAAAGAAGGGAAGAAAGGTATTCCGGATACTTTTTTTCTGCCTCTTCGGTTACAAAAAGACGGAGGACTTTTGCGCCGCTTTTGCAGGCTTCGCTGCAAAGTCTTGCACCTTCAACAACAAAAAGTCCGCTTTGTTTTCTTGCTTTTTTATCGGAAACAAGGGCGGCGGCCTCTTTAATAATCGGGTTTTCTCTGCTGGAAATAAGCATATCTGTCCTCCTTATTATGGTAAAAATGGAAGCAAATGTAACGGATTTTACTCCGAAAATCTACCTCTAAATAAAGCAATTCGCCCGAGCTAATAATAACTCGGGCGTTTATTGTTAAAATTAAAGAGCTGCTTTTGCCTGTGCGCAAAGTGCTGCAAAGCCCTCTGCGTCATGGATTGCCATTTCGGAAAGCATTTTTCTGTTAAGGGTTACACCGCATTTTTTGAGGCCGTTCATGAAAGTGGAATAGTTCATATCGTTCATTTTGCAGCCAGCAGAGATTCTGGTGATCCAGAGTCTTCTGAACTCTCTCTTTTTCTGTTTTCTGCCGATATATGCATAGCGGCCGGTTTTCATAACTGCTTCTTTAGCAGTTCTGAACAGTCTGTGTCTTGCGCCATAGTAACCTTTAGCAAGTCTCAGAACTTTTTTTCTTCTTTTATGGGACATAACTCCGCCTTTAACACGAGCCATAGTATTTAACCTCCGTTAGTTATAAATAAAGATGATGTTTTAAAATTAATTGTCTTTTCCTTTTGCAGATTATGCGTAAGGAAGAAGTTTGGTAAGTTTCTCCATGCAAGTTGCATCTGCATAAGCTGCTTTACGGAGATTACGTTTACGTTTGGTGTCTTTTCTCTGGGAGTTGAGAATGTGGGATTTGAATGCTTTTGCGCGTTTTACTTTACCGTTTTTGGTGAGTTTGAAACGTTTTTTTGCGCCGGAATGAGTTTTGAGCTTTGCGTTCATTTTGATTTCCTCCTGATATGTTTTGCAAAAAGCAATTATTAAACGAACTTATTTGGTGGATTTGGAGCTGATGATCATTACCATGCTTCTGCCTTCAAGTTTCGGCATTTTATCTACAGAACCGAATTCTGCAATGCCGTCGGCAAATCTCTGTACCATTTCGGTTCCGAGTTCCGGATGAGCCATTTCTCTTCCGCGGAAACGAACGGAAACTTTAACTTTGTTGCCGTCCTTAAGGAACTTGGTTGCCTGTTTAAGCTTGGTATTGAAGTCGTTGGTATCGATGTTGAGAGAAAGACGAATTTCTTTAACTTCGATGACCTTCTGGTTTTTCTTTGCCTCTTTTTCGCGTTTTACCTGTTCGAATTTATATTTGCCATAGTCCATAATGCGGCAAACATGGGGATTCGCGGTGGGAGCGATTTCTACAAGGTCAAGGTTTTTTTCTGCGGCAATTGCGAGGGCATCTTTAATAGAAAGAATACCGAGCTGTGCGCCGTCGGAATCGATCACGCGGACTTCTTTTTCGCGGATCTCATCATTGATGAGCAGTTCCTGCTTAGCTATTGTCAAACACCTCCAAAAAAATAAAAAAAGTGCGGTTACCGAAAGAAGCACCGCACACGAACAAAGAAAACCCAAGGGCGCATTTTTACCCATCGGTTTTTCTGAAGTTTTTGCCGCACCTGATTCAAAGATCGGACGGCGAGAACGGTTCGTTCTGCTTCTTTGTCCTAAATATTATAACGGCTGAAAGGGCGTTTGTCAAGAGAAAAATTCAAATTTTTTTGATATCTATGCCGTTTTTTTGATGTCCGTTTAAAAAGCTTTCCCTTTGTGGAAGGAGGATTTTTCGCCAAAGGCGAAAAAGACGGATGAGGGATTTAAAAAGGCCCCCTTGCCTAAAGGGGGCTGGCATTTTTCGCAGAAAAATGACTGGGGGATTCTTTAAAAAGCTTCCCGGAGGGTTAGCCTCCCTTGCCTAAAGGTAGGGGGACCACGAAGTGGTGGAGGGATTCTTTTTAAGCCACCTCCTCTGATGAGGTGAAAAACCGTAGGGAACGGTCTTGACCGTTCCGAAAAGCCTTCCATTTATGTAAGGGGGATTTTTTAAACCTCAAGCTCTTTTCCAAAATGGAAGGACCAGATAACAGCTTCCGTTACCGGTTTTCCAAGGGATTCTGAAAGAAGAGCCTTATACATATTAAGCTGGGCGGAATATTTTTCACGCAGTTCTTCGATTTCCTCGACAAAATCCGTTTTATAATCCACAACAACAAGGTGTCCGTCCTCAAGAAAAACACAGTCCGCAACACCCTGGACAGTTATTTTGTCATCGGGAGAAGCTCCCTCGTATCCAAGCTTTTCCGCAGGGATTCCACGAAGGAAGCGAAGTTCCCTATAAACTTTTTCGGATTTTTCAATTCTATGATAAAGTTCGCTTTCAAAGAAAGCAGAAACTTTTCTCGGGTCGATAACCTTTGCCTGCTTTTCGGTGATGAATTTCTTTTCCGCAAGGCGGCGGATTTCCTCTTTTGGATTTTTCTTTGCGAGAGAAAAATCGCAGAACTGCATAAAGGTATGCAGAGCGGTTCCTCTTTCTGCGCCGGAAAGTTCTCCGTGGGTCGGTTTTGCAGAGAAAAGGAGTTTTTGGTGGATTTCCTGATGGGTCAGGGAAGAAACACCGGCCTTGGTCGGGATTTTTTCTGCCGCCGCAAAGGGATAAACCCATTTTTCTCGCTCTATAAGGGAAGAAAGAAGCTTTTCATCCGGCTCTGCGGTGATTGTTTCCTCTTCGATTGCGGAAACTTCTTCCGCTTCTTCCGGAGAAGTTATCTCAAAATTCCAGCGCGTTTCGTCCATGATGATACAGCTTTCATCAAGTCCAGCCGCAAGACGAAGGTCTTTTGCATCCGGATGGCGCAAAAGCGCAGTAAAAATCCAGTCTGCTTCGCATCTTGCGCCGGAAACTGCAAATGGATCCAGATGTTTTCCGTATCTTGCATCGGAAGCAAGGGAACGGAGATATTTTTCCGGATTTTTGTGACAGCAGGTTATGATAAGGCTTTCTTTCGCTCTGGTCAGCGCAACATAAAGAATCCTCATCTCCTCCGCAAGGGAAAGACGGCGCAGTTCATGTTTAAGAGCCTGCTGGGGAACTGTTCCAAAGCGAACACCGGTTATAGGGTCGCGCCTTGCGCATGCAAAGCCAAGAGAAGGATGCAAAAGAGGCATATCCGTTCTTGTATCGAACTTAAACTGTTTTCCGGTTCCGCAAAGGAAAACGACAGGGAATTCAAGACCTTTTGAACCATGAACGGACATGATTCTTACACAGTCGCCGCCGGAAAGATTTCCCGCGGGGGAAAGATCGCTTTCTCTTTCTTCAAGCCTTGTGATGAACCTCAGGAAAGCGGAAAGTCCGTGGGAACCTGCGTTTTCTCTGTCCGATGCGTATTTTATCAAAAGACGGAGGTTAGAAAGTCGAAGTTCGCCGTCATCACAGCTTCGCATTATTTGCGGGAAAGCGGTTTTATCATAAAGTTTTTCGATAACCTCGTCGGTTCGCTCGTATGCGGCGGCTCTTCTTAAGAAATCGAGAGTTCTGATAAAATCTCCGGCTTTTTCGTTTCCGTTTTCTGCGGCGTTTTTAACCGAGGTATAGAGAGGGCATTTTCTGTTTTCAATCCTCATTTCTGCAAGGTCATCCGGAGTAAAAAGGAACATCTCCGAAAGCATCGCACCGGCAAGGGGCAAATCGAGAAGTGGGTTATCAACAGCTTTTAATACGTCGATTACTGCTATAACTTCCGGACGGGAGAGAAAGCCTTTTCCTTTTTCACTGCGACAGCCGATTCCGCGTTCCTTAAGGGCAGAAATATAGCTTTCTGCCTGACCCTTAACGGAACGGAGAAGGATACAGATATCGGAATAGCGTATGGGTCTTGTTTCTCCGGAATCGAAAACAGGGGTTCCCCTTAATACCATATTATATATACGCTCTGCTACAACGGCGGCTTCCGTTTTTACGGAATCATCCTCTGCACGGATAAGCAAAGCCGCGTTGCGGCAAGCTCCGTCATCGGGAAAAGCCGCTTCCGGAATGAGCATCTCTTCCGGGCCATAATCCATCTCCGCCGCTTCGGTGCTCATAATCTGTTCAAAGATATAGTTGACTGCGCCGGCGATGCTTTTTCTGCTTCGATAGTTCTTGCCGAGGATTATGGTTGCGGGGTAATTTTTGCCGTCAAAAACAGGCCAGAGCCTGCGTTTTTCAAGAAAAAGTTCCGGCATTGCCTGGCGGAAGCGATAGATGCTCTGTTTAACGTCGCCAACAAAAAAGAGGTTATCCCCTTTGGAAATCATATCAAAAATCGTGCTCTGCGCCTTGTTTATATCCTGACATTCGTCAACGAGGACATAGTCAAAACGTTCGGAAATTGCCTTTGCGGCATCGGACGGAACGATTCTTCCGTCCTGGTCTTTCTTCGTGAGCACCGAGAGAGCAAGCTGTTCAAGGTCGGAAAAATCTATAAGACGCTTTTCTCGCTTTGCTTCGGAATAAAGCTTATCAAAATCAAGAGTCAGGGAGAAAAGACATTCGATCTTCGGAAGAAGATCCGCAATATCCTCTCTGAAATCTTCCTCCGTAGCAGAAAATTCTTCGGAAAGCTTTTTGATGCAGCCCTTATATTCATCGCGGGTCTCCTTGATGCGGTCTTTGAGCACGCCGTCGATGCCTTTTACAGACGGCATGCGCATAAACTTGGTAAGAGCAAGCTCTTTATAAAAATCATCCCAGCCTTCGTGCTCACAGCGGTGTAAAAGCTTCTTAAGCTGGAAGATGTCATCGGAAAACATGGGAAGATATGCGTCAAAAGGCTCCTCTTCACAGTCTTTGGATATATATTCCGCAAGACCGATGCACCTTTTGAGCACAGAGGATGCCCTATGAAGAAGAATCTTTCCCCAAGGGGTATCCGAAACCGGAACGGAAGGGTCATACATGGCGGCTTTATCCGAAAGCCAGTCCTCATAATGGGGCAGGGCACGGATAAAGTTATGAAGAGTGAGCACCGCTTCGGAAAGTCCGGAATCGTTTCTTCCGCCGCCAAGGGTTTCGGAAAGTTCCGCAAAGACTTCGCTTCCCGCGGAATAGTATTTTTCGATGGTTTCCTCAAGAGCGGCAAAGGCGATATCCTTTGCTTCGTCCTCATCCGCAATACGTGAATCCGGAGGAATGGATATGAGGCTGAAGTTTTCCCGAATCAAATCAAGGCAGAAGGAGTGTATGGTTCCGATATGAGCACGCTCCATCAAAAGAAGCTGGCGCCTTAGCCTTGCATCATCCGGGTTTTCTGCGGAAAGTCGGGAAAGTTCGGAATTTATCCTTGTTTTCATCTCCGAAGCCGCAAGATTTGTAAAAGTTACGATAAGAAGGCGGTCTGCATCCACAGGTTCCTGCTCACGGGTGAGCATCTTTGCAACTCTTCCTACCAAAACGGCGGTTTTTCCGGAACCTGCTGCCGCAGAAACGAGCAGATTACCCCCAAAAGAGTTCATCGCGGCAAGCTGGTCGCTGTTCCATTTTCGTTCAGCCAAGTTCCTCACCGCCTTTCACGAGGTTAAAAAATTCGTCGTTTTTAAAGCTTTCGTGCTCGGTATATGGCGCATTTTCGCTTCTGCGACAGATGCTTTGATACGAGCACCGTTCACAGGAAAGCTTTCCGTCTCTGCGGTATGGCATTGCGCAGATTCTTCCGGAAGAAAGCTCTTCCGCCATCTCTACGAGCAGGGAATCCACATGGGATTTTATCTTTCCAAGCTCCGCAATGCTCGCAACAGAGCCTTTATAGCTTCCGTTCTTGCCGGAAACGGGGATGTATATTCCCGCAAGGCCCGGTTCCATTGCGTTGAGCACGTCCGGGTCATCAAGAAGAAGCCCGTTCATGCAGAATTTCTTTGTAAGTTCGGCCTTAACCTTTTCCGGTTCGGTTTTGCGTCCAATGGTGAGCATGGAATCCTTCGCCGGCATATAAAGAACTCCGGCAGGGGTTGAGGAGGAAAGATTTCCTCTTCCGTTTTCCCAAATGGAGAAGAGATATACAAGCATCTGGATGTTGATTCCATAAAAAACGTCGCAAAGTTCGAATTTTTTAGAACCAGATTTATAGTCAACAACCCTTACCCAGCGGCTTCCGTTTTTGTTGAGCACGTCAACACGGTCAATGATACCTTCCACGAGCACCTCTTTGCCGGATGGAGTCTTAAGACGGTATGCGGAAACCTCGGAATCCCTTCCAACTGGCATTTCGAAGGCGTATGGTTCAAATTCGGATACCGCAAACTCATCGCCAATGCGGCGTATAAGACGGAAAAGGAAGCCTGCGATGCGCTTATAAAGGTACATAAACCTTGCGGTTTTGTCCTTTTCGGTACCCATTGCGGAATCGAGATACTCCTTGAGCACCCTGTCTATCTCCTCGCGCAGTTTTTCATCGGAAAGAGAGGAAATTCCGCTGCCGCCATAGGTACAGACTATCTGCTGGAGAGCATAATGGATAAGAGAACCGGAAGAAAGGGGAGAAAGCTCTGCTTTTCTTCTCTCCTTGAGCACCAGTCCGGATTTTATAAAATAGGAGAAGGGACAGCTTTCGTATGTTTCTATCTTCGACGGGGAAAGACGGAACCTTTCTCCAAAGAGTTCCCTTGCATTTTTATCGTTTTTTATAGCAAAATCAGACGGAACAACGGGTGTTCCGAGTTTTTGAGCACGGCTGTTCCAAAGAGGTTTTTCAGATAGGTATTTTTTAATCGCTTCCGATTTAGGAGTTGATTTTCTGCCATAGGATGCGAGGTGTTCAAAGGCAAAATCCTCGCCCAAAAGCCAGAATTCCTCCGAAAAATCCCTTGTGGATTTCTCCTTAAGAGGCTTAACCGCATCTCTTAATCTTGAAACGAGCACGGATGGATTTTGCTCCGCAGAGGAAACGTCATAAAGAAAACGGGAAGCAAAAACCTTTTCCGATGCACAGGTAAAAGCGGTATAGGCATACATTCTTTCGGAAAGGAGAGCATCGTTTTCTCCCTCGCCGATATCAAGGCCGGTTTTTTGCATAAGTTTTCTGTCCTCATCGGAGAAAAGCGAGCTGTTTGCCGGCGGAGCAGGGAAAATCCCATCGCAAAGCCCCATGATAAAGACGATTTTTATATCGGAAGGGCGAATTCTGTCCGCAGTTCCGGCAGAAACGCAGTCCAAAGTATGGGGCAAAACGCCGATTTTGCTTTCCGCAAGAACAAGCTCGAAAAGTTTTGCCATGGTTGTTTCATCAAGGCGGACATTTTTTAATGCGGAAGAAAATTTATCCAGAGCAAAAACAACGCAGTTCCAGAAAGAATCGAGATTTTCTGCTTCGGTGGCTTCGCCGTTTTCCATAAATTCATCATAAAGGCGGCGAAGTCCTTCCGTTACCTCGCATTCGGTAAGAAAAGTATAGACAGCATCGGAAAAAGCTGCGCCGTCTGCGCCAATAAGGGATTTTTTGAGTTTTTCGAGAGGGGTTATGATTCTTTCCCTAAGGGAATTTATACGGGCAAGAGCCTCCTCATCAAAATCCTCTTTTTCAGAGAATCCTTCGGGATTTCCGGTAAAAGGAGAGAGAAAAAGTCTTCCGCGGATGTTCCAGACAAAACAGTAGTTTTCAAATTCCGCCGCTTCTTCTTCAGAAACCGGGATAATTCCGGTTTTAAGAATCCTCATAATATCCGGCGCAGAAAAATTACCCCTTACGGCAGAAAGCGCCGCAGAGATAAATGCAGAAAGAGGATGGGAAGAAAGGTCTGCGTTTCTGTCCATATAAAGGGGAATTCCAGCCTTTTTAAATGCGGCGGGAAGAGAATGTTCGTATGGCTCAAGAGTTCTTGCAATTACAGCCATATCTCTCCAGCGGCAGCCTTTTTCGGCCAGTTCTCTTGCTTTTGCGGCAACAAAGTTTGCCTCATCATAAGGGTCGAAGGCGGTTATAAACTGAACTTCGCCGCTGTTTTCTCTATAAGGGGCGGAATTTTGAAGGAAATTCTCCTCAAGGTCGATGATTCCGCCGGGTCTGTTATCATCTTCGCTTTCCGCAAGAATCGGAGAGAGAATTTTTGCTCCGCTTTCTTTTGCGATTTTTTCAAGGCGGCCAGCAGTTCTCTGGGTTTTGGAAAAAAGCCCGGTTCCGGCGGTTTTATCATAGATGGAATCACAGCAAAGGCTGACCTCGACCCTTGGGGACTGTTCAATAACAGCACGAAGAAGCTTATATTCGCTTCCGGTAAAGCCGGTGAAGTTATCCACAAAAACAGCTTTTTCGGAGAAAAAATCGTTTTCCAAAAGGATATCGCAGGCACGTTTTATATCGGTGAGGGGATCGAGATAGCTTTTTTCGAGCATGGAATTATAGAGTTCAAAAATCGCAGAGAGATCCTCCGCTTTTTCTCCAAGGGTTCCGCCTTGCTGGGAAAGAACCAAAAGATCGCCGGAAGAGATTCCGGCGTTTTTAAGTTCGGAATCCGTTTCCACAAGTTTTTTGATAAAAGGTGCGCCGTGGATATTCTTTTTATAATATCCGAGGGAATCTTCACATGCAGAAAGAGCCGCACCCATCAAAAGAAGCTTTGCGGTATCGTCGGTATATTCTCCGGCAATTCCTCCAAAGGTGCGGAAAATGCTGTTACAAAGGCGGGAAAAGCTTAAAACCTCGACGTTCTGGGATTTTTCCGTACCGAGAAAATCGGAAAGGAGCTTTTCACTCTCGAAAGAGAACTGTTCCGGAACGATAAGATATGCGGATTTTTCCTCTGCGATATGTTCATAGAGAACTTTTCGCCTTGCTTCTTCGTTGGTGCCGATTATAAACCGAAGCATTCTTTTTCGCCGCCTTTCTTTATAAAATAATCCATATTAATAATAGCACAAACCTTTGTAAAAATCAAAAAGACAATGGAGGCAGTATCATATCAGAATCCCTCCACCGCTTCGCGGTTCCCCTCCCTTTAGGCAAGGGAGGCTATCCCTCCGGGAATCCTTTTAAAGAATCCCCCAGTCTGCTACGCAGACAGCCCCCTTTAGGCAAGGGGGCCTTTTCAAATCCCTCATCCGTCTTTTTCGCCTTTGGCGAAAAATCCACCTTCCCCCAAGGGAAGGTTTTTCGGAACGGTCAAGACCGTTCCCTACGTTATCAACTTTCAACTTTAAACTATCAACTAAAAAAGCACCCTTGCGGGTGCTTTTTTGTGGTTATTATAAATCAGCCGACATGGATGACGTCCTCGTCATCGTCGTCATCGCCCCAACCGGTAAAACCGCCGTCTCCATAATCTCCGAAGAGAGAACCGAAGCCGTAACAATGGGTACAGGTTCCGGGCATGTTGTCTTTTTTATACCAGCCCGTTGCGGTGCTGTTGCATGCGCCACCGGCAAGATCGCCGGAAACGGTGCAGTAAGTTGCGGCAACAACATTTGCGCTTTCCGGGAATGTTACGTTCGGGTCTTCGCCAATCATAACTTCCTGCATAATTGCCTTCCATATTTTAGGGGTAGGATAAGTCTGATATTTGATTTCTTTCATACCCTCGGAATATCCAAGCCATACAACGCCAAGATACTGAGGAGTCATACCAACGAACCAAAGGTCGGTGTTATCAGATGCAGAACCGGTTTTTCCTGCAACAGTAAATCCGGGGATTGCTGCAGTTCTGCCGGTGCCTTCCGGGCCATAAACAACTCTCTGGCAGAGTTTATTAAGAATCGTTGCGGTTTCGGAAGAGAGAACACGCTCCGGAGCAGTGTTTGCCTTAAGGATAACTGCGCCTTCGCTGTCAAGAACCTGGGTGTAGGAATGAGGCTCGATATAAAGTCCGCCGTTGCCTATCATCTGGTATGCACCGGCAAGCTCGATAGGAGTTACACCGTAGGTGAAAGAACCGAGAGCCATCGGCGCAACAGCAACGTCGTTGTTTTCGCCGCTGTCAACGAGGGTCGAGATATGAAGCTTCTGTGTAAGGAAATCAAAAATCGTTCTGGGGGTAATAAGGGTTACAAGTTTTACCGGAATGGTGTTGATAGAACGCTGAACAGCGGTATCAACAGTTACGTTACCAAGATATCCGGAATAGTAGTTTACCGGCCAGTCTGCACCGAAGGTGGTGCTGCCAACGGTTTCGCCTGCTTTATAAATAGGTTCATCGGCGATAACGGTGGAATAGGTTATAAGGTCGTTTTCAATAGCAAGAGCATAGGAAGAGATGGGTTTAATGGTAGAACCGATATGTCTCTGTCCGTGTGCAGCAATATTGAAAAGGCGGGAACCGGTTTTTTCTCCCTTGCCGCCGACTATGGCAACAACTTCGCCGTCGAAGTTAAGGCATACAAAAGCGGAATCCGGCTGTTCCTTGTTGAGAACTTTTTCAAAGTTATCAACATCCTCGTAATATTCTTCTGCAATATTCTGGATTCTGTTATCAACGGTTGCATAGATGCGATAGCCGCCGTTATAGAGGTTATACTGCGCTGTGCTGTAATCCCAGCCGTATTCGTCCATAAGGTCATAGATAACGTCATCTATAAGATAATCGATGAACCAGGAGGTATATTTTCCGGATTCTTTTCCGGTAACCTGTCCGCGGGAAGTTACAATATCCTCTTTGATGATGGCATCATATTCAGCACGGGTGATATAGCCAACTTCGAGCATCTCGCCATAAACGTATTCGCGGCGGGTTTTGTTGTTTTCCGGATGGCCAAAAGGTTCATAGATACTGGGGTTATTGGTTATGGTAACAAGGGCAACGCATTCGTTAAGAGTAAGTTCGGAAACATCCTTATTAAAATACATATTGGAAGCCGCCTGAACACCACAGGTGTTATATCCAAGAGCGATTACGTTAAGGTATGCTTCAAGAATCTGTTCCTTGGAATATTTCTTTTCCAGCGCAAGAGCATTAAAGATTTCCTTTACCTTACGGTCGATACGAACTTCCTTTGCGCCGGTTACGTTTTTGATAAGCTGCTGGGTGATTGTGGAACCGCCGCCGCTGTCATCGCCGGTAAGGAAAGAAAGGGTTGCCTGTATGGTACGGGAAAAGTCAACGCCCTGGTGCTGCCAGAAACGTTTATCCTCTGCGGCAACGGTTGCGTCGATAAGATACTGTGGGAACTGGTCATAATCAGCCCAGATAAGCTTTCCGCTTTCGCCGTAAAGCTTGGTATCCTCAACATAGGTGCCGGTTTGGGAATCCCTTGTATAAATTATTGTTGTATAGCTGAGTTCAAGCTGGTCAAGGTCGATAACATCCGCATCATCAACCATTCCGAGAATAACTGTTGCAAGAACACAGCCGATGATACAGCCGCTTATGATAAAAACGGAAATAACCGTTGCAATGGCTCTTCCGATAAAGCGGAAAATCCCTTTTATAACCTTAAGCCAGGTTGGGGTTTTCTTTGGCTGATCGTCGCTTTTTTTAGAACGCATTTATCTGTCCTCCCTTTTGTGGAGTTTATGAACGCCCCTTGTTAAAGGGGAGAGGGCCACGAAGTGGCGAGGGGATTCATAAAAAAGGAATCCCTCCGTCATCGCTTCGCGATGCCACCTCCCTTTGACAAGGGAGGTTTATATTATATTATACCTCACCAAATGATTATTTGGTGAACATCCTGTTAAAAATAGGTTCGGAAAATATTCGAAAAGAGGCTATTTTATGGAACACAGCTTTCTTGCGACCCTTTGCGCAATAGTTATAACCGGTGCGGCGGTTTTTGCCGCAATGGCTATTCCGGAAAAAACAGAAGAACCGAAAATTCCGGAGGAAACAGCGGTTTTTGTTTCCGAAGAGCCAAAAACGATGGTTCTTGGCGCCTTCGAGGGGAAACTTGCTCTCTTTATCGGTGAAAGCCCGTATCCCAACAGGATTTTTGATTTTTTTATAAGAAATCTTCCGCCGGAAGACCAAAACCTCCTCTCCGAAGGAATCGTTGTTTCTTCGGAAAAGGAACTTGAACTTCTTTTGGAGGATTTTATGTCGTAGCACCAAAGGAACTGTAGAAACCGCTGTCCTCAGCGGTCCGTTTTGGAACGTCGGGGACGACGTTCCCTACAGAAAAATTTTAATTATCAGTCGATGAAGTCTTTAAGCTTTTTGCTGCGGCTGGGATGACGGAGTTTGCGAAGAGCTTTTGCTTCGATCTGGCGGATACGTTCACGGGTTACGTTGAACTCTTTACCGACTTCTTCAAGGGTTCTGGGTCTGCCGTCATCAAGACCGAAACGAAGACGAAGAACTTTTTCCTCTCTGGGGGTAAGGGTTTTAAGAACGTCTGCAAGCTGCTCTTTAAGAAGAGTATGGGAAGCTGCATCTGCCGGTGCCGGAGCATCGTCGTCCTGGATGAAGTCGCCAAGATGGCTGTCTTCTTCCTCACCGATAGGAGTTTCGAGGGAAACGGGTTCCTGCGCAACTCTCATGATTTCGCGAACTTTATCAACGGGCATATCAAGCTCGAATGCGATTTCTTCAGCAGTAGGTTCGTGGCCGTTCTGATGGAGAAGCTGGGAGCTTACTTTTTTAACCTTATTGATGGTTTCAACCATATGAACAGGGATACGGATGGTTCTTGCCTGGTCAGCAATAGCTCTGGTGATTGCCTGGCGAATCCACCATGTTGCATAAGTAGAGAACTTAAAGCCCTTGGTATGGTCGAATTTTTCAACAGCTTTGATAAGACCGAGGTTACCTTCCTGGATAAGATCGAGGAACTGCATTCCGCGTCCGACATAGCGTTTTGCGATGGATACAACAAGACGAAGGTTTGCTTCAGAAAGACGTTTTCTTGCATAAGGGTCGCCGGTTGCCATTCTTTCTGCAAGTTCAACTTCCTCATCCGGAGAAAGAAGCGGAACACGTCCGATTTCTTTAAGGTAAACTTTTACCGGGTCGTCGATGCTGATACCTTCGATAATGGTGCCGTCCTCGTCGATGGTGTCTGCTTCAACGTCGGAAAGGTCAAAATCAAGATCTGCTGCGGTGGAAAAATCTTCGATGATTTCGATATTGTTGCTCTCAAGGATATCATAGAGCTTATCAACCTGCTCAACCTCAAAATCCATCTCTTCGATGAAATCGGTGATTTCCTTGGTGGTAAGTTTTCCTTTTGCTTTTCCGTTTTCAATAAGTTCGGAAAGGCTTGTTTTCTTTTCTGCCATTTTAAATTCCCCCTGAAAATATATGTTAGAATGTTTGGGTAACGAGCCAAAAAGCCTCCCTTGCCTAAAGGGAGGTGTCAGCCGAAGGCTGACGGAGGGATTCTTTTACAAATTCATCGATGAATCTGCAGATTCCCTCAAAATTATGATTTATCTCACCGTTTGGTATTCTCATAACGGTCAAATCACGTTTTTCAATACGTTCGGTTCGGATTTTGTCTTTTAAAAATCCTTCCTTTGTGTAATGCTGACTTCCGTCAAGCTCAATTACAAGTTTTGCACTGTGGCAATAGAAATCGGCGATGTATTCGTCAACAACTTTTTGTCGAAGAAAACGGACGGGATAATTCTTCAAAAAATCGTACCAAAGATGTTTTTCTTCCTTGGTCATATTCTTTCGAAGTTCTTTTGCGTTTTCCGTAAGCTTTGGATTATGCTTTCTTTCCAAAATGAATCCCTCCGTCATTGTCGCTTCGCTCCAATGCCACCTCCCTTTAGGCAAGGGAGGCTTTTT
>JAFYOZ010000020.1 GCA_017547705.1 Oscillospiraceae bacterium | reverse complement strand
GAATAAAAAAAGCGGAACGCTTTGCGTTCCGCTTTTTTTATTCGATTGTTTTCATAAATTCCAAAAGCTCGTTTTCATCGGAAAAATCGCTTTTGTTTTTATCAAAAAGAACCTCCAGCGGAGATTTTCCGCAAAATACGATTCTGTCACAAAGGGAAAAGGCTTCTTTTGGGCTATGGGTGATAATTAAAGCGGTTTTTTCGGAAATTTCTTTTCTGATGAGTTCAAGAATTTCGCCGGAGGTTTTTATATCAAGTCCCCGGAGAGGTTCATCAAAATAGAAAATATCTCCGCCGAAGGCAAGGGCTCTTGCTATTGCAAGGCGTCTTTGCATTCCTCCGGAAAGTTCGCTTGGATATTTATCCATGGAATCCGAAAGACCGACCTTATCAAGATATTCTTTTGCGGTGTTTTCTTCTATTCCTACTGCCGTAAGATTTTCAAGAGCGGTAAACCAGGGAAGAAGTCTGTCCTCCTGAAAGATAAAAGAGGCTTTTTCTCCGGAAAAGGGAACGATTTTTCCGCCTTTTGGTTTTATAAATCCTGCGGAAAGGTTCATAAGAGTTGTTTTTCCAAAGCCGGATGGTCCAAGAATCGCTGTTGAAACACCCTCCCTTGCAGAAAAAGAGAAGTTTTTAAGCAGGATTTTATCATCATATGAAAAATCGGCGTTTATAAATTCAAGCATTCTTTTTACCTCCTTTTGATGCAAGCATCAGCACAAGTTTTTCAAAAAGAACGCTGAGCACCACAACAGCAACAGTCCATGCAAAGGTATCCACCGTTTCGAAATAAATTTTTGAATCATGGAGGGCAGAACCGATGGAATCTTTGTATGGGCAGATAACTTCTGCCGCAATTCCGGCTTTCCATGCCATTCCAACGGCTCCGGTCATGGCGGCAGAGAAAAAAGGCTTGACCGAAGGAACGGTTATCCGCAGGAAAATATCTTTTTCTGAAAGGCGAAAAGCCTTTCCCATCTGTATGAGCATGGAATCAACAGAAAGGATTCCTTTTTCAACATTCGCCCATACTACAGGGAAAACGATGAGCATGGCGGTGAAGATCGGAACGTTTTCTACGCTTAACCAGAGTATGGCAAGGATGATGAAAGAGGCAACGGGGGTTGCCTTTATGATGTGTAAAAGAGGAGAAAACAGCGTTTTGAGCACCGGGGATTTTGCGGTGAGCA
The DNA here is from genome assembly GCA_017547705.1 of Oscillospiraceae bacterium. GTDB lineage: Bacteria > Bacillota > Clostridia > Oscillospirales > Ruminococcaceae > UMGS1668. The sequence goes on along the minus strand of JAFYOZ010000020.1, from coordinate 8,570 downwards.
CTGCGGAAAAAATTCCGAGCACCGTTCCAAGCAAAAGACCGGAAGCAACGCGGAAAAGGGAAGTTCCGACAGAGAGCCAGAACTCTTTTTGAACTGCAAATTCCCCAAGACGAATCAAAACGGAAAGGGGAGAAGGAACAAGGATTGGTTTATCAACAAGAAGATATATTCCTTGCCAAAGGCCAATCCAAAAAAATGCAGAAAGGGCATAAATAAGGGATTTCTTCATAGGGATAATTAAAAATCAGTTGTAAAAGCAAGCATAAAAATCATCTTCGGGCATTTTTCCGCCGATGGAAGCAGGGTCGGCTTTATAAAGAACGGAGAGGAAATTTTCGAGAACGGGTCTGTATTCTTCGTTATTATAGAACCAGACGATGTTGCATCTGGGAAGTGCATTTTCTGCAACAGCGGCAGCAGCGATTTCGTATTTTTCAATAAGAACGCCGGCTGCTTTGGGTTCTGCGTTGATGTTTTCGATGCTCATAAGATAATCTTTTGTGAACTCTGCTACTGCTTCGGGATTTTCTTCAGCAAAAGCCTTGCGAACAGCAATACCACCCATGGTAAGAATACCGCCGGTAAGGTTTTCCCATTCAGCGGAAAGGTTGATTGCAACACGAAGATTTTCGTTCTTTGCCATAACGTTGGTAACAAAAGGTTCCGGAAGCATTACGATATCGTATTCGCCGGCGATTGCAAGGGTTGCGGCTTCAGCATGTTCGCTTGCCCAATAGATTTCGGCGTTGATGCTGTTTTCGAGAAGAATGTGGTTGAGCACGGATTCTGCAGTGCTGCCCTGTCCGGATGCGAGAATGGCTTTTCCATCAAGGTCAGCAAGGCTTGTGATGCTCTCGCCGTTTTCAAGAATATAAAGAACGCCGAGAGTATTTACTCCAAGGCAGATGATTTCGCCTTCGGTTTTGTTATAAAGAGCGGAAATTGCGTTGGTGGGAAGTGCGGCAATATCAAGATCTCCCTTGATAAGACGTCCGGTAAGTTCGTCTGCAGCACCGGCGATGGTAAAATCATAGCTGTTGAGGCAAAGACCCTGTTCGTTCTGGTCAATAAGCCATGCAGCGCCCATACCGGTAGGACCTTTGAGCACGCCGATTTTTACTTCAGCGCCGGTAAAAACTTCTTCGGGAACAGAAACATCCTCGTTTTCCGGTTCGGAAGAGGTTATGGGTTCATCGGGGGTTACGGGTTCGGAATTTGAGCATGCGGAAAAGCTCATCACCATAATGAGCGCAAGAATGATTGAAAACAGTTTTTTCATAATGGTTCCTCCATATTTAAAACAGCCCTCAGGGCTTTAATATAACAATTTTTTTGCCGTTTTTGATGATTTTTTTCTTTTCTTCAAGAGCTTCGAATGCGCGATATACAGAAGCTCTTCCGATTCCGAGCATGGAAGAGAGGCGGGAAATTGAACAGGGGAGTTCAATTTCATCTTTTTCTCCTGCGGTGCTCAAAATCCAGCGGAAAAGTTTTTCGGAAGCTTCGCCTTCAGAAAAAGCGGAAAGTTTTTTGTTAAGAAAATGGATTTTCTCCGAAAGGAGAGTGATATACGCCTTCGCAAAATCCGGGTTTTCAAGAATGGATTTTTCGACAGTATCTTTGCTTAATACAGCAAGCCTAAGACTTGCTTCCGCAACGATTTCCGAAGGATATTCCTCCTGTTCATAAAAAAGGCTCGCCATTCCAAAAACGTCGCCGACAGAAAGAGAGTTGATTATGGTTTTCTTTCCGTCGAGTCCGGTTTTTATTACCGAAGCCTTTCCGCGGATTATCAGAACAAGACAGCGGCGGAAGGAGTTTTCTGCCATTATTGCTTCGCCTTTTTTTGCAGAAACAAACTCTATTTCATCTTTTATTCTGTTGATATCGAGAGAAGAAAAAAGCTTGTTTTCTAAAAAAGCGGCTTTATCTTTTGCTGTCATAAAATCCCCTCTTTCTTGTATCAAATGATACAATATTTTTATGCATCTGTCAATATATTAACAATAATTAGCAAAAAAAGAAAAGCCCGGAAAAGCCGGGCTTTTAAATTTTTTATTTTCTTGTTCCGTGAAGATTGAGGAATTCGTCGTCCCTCGGGCGGGAATGAATCTGGGTCCAACAGGGGAAGAATCCTGCGGAAGAACCGGTGTTCGGAGAGATGTTGCGGGAAAAAGCTCCGCCGTAATAGGGGATTTTTCCGCGTTCAAGAACAGCATCTTTTGCAAGAGCGAGGATGTTTTCTGCTCCAAAGCTGAATCTTTCTTCCGGAGCGACTGCAATGCTGATTTTCCAAAGTTCGCTGCTTTCTTTAAATGCGGCGGCCATTGCAACAATTTTTCCGTTTTTCTTTCCGGTTATTGCAAAAGCGATTGGACCATGGGATTCGAGATCAAAAACCTCTTTTGCAAGTTCTTCGCCTTTATATTTTTCAAAGCCGGATTCGATAATTTCTGTTTCATATTTCGGTGCGGTTTTGGGAAGGCTGGGGTCCGGAATATAATACTGATAGATGTTATCAACGTTATGTCCGTGGAGATAGAGAATCTCGCTGAGCATAATAAGGTTTTTGGATTCAAAAATCCAGTCCGGTTTCTGTCCCTCAAAAATACGCTTGAAATCCGGAATCATTCCGGGTTTTACGGAAAAGATTGCTGCGCCGCCGAAGCAAACAGCTCTCATGGCTGCGCCGGAATCTTCCGGATGTTCGGTTACAACAAGTTTATCGGAATCAAAATCTTTTTCTGTGCAGTTATAGCTTTCTGCAAGATGTTTTTTTACGATGGAGATCATATCGGGATAATTCATTTTAAAGCTCCTTTTCGTTTACTATTTGTATATTAATTGTTATAAATTACAAATTGTTGAAGAAATCTTCGATTTCTTTTGCTTTTGCAAGGCAGCTGCCCTGGATAAGTTCCGGTTTTCCGCCGCCTCTTCCGGAAAGTTTTGTGTTGAGTTCCTTTGCAATAGCGGAACAGTTTTCGGTTTTAGAGGAAACGGCATATTTATAGTTCCCCTCTGTTCCGGTAAAAACTCCGGCGATTTTAAAATTTTCTCCAAGGGTAAGACAAAAGCGGCGAAGCTCATCCGGGTTAAGCTCTTTTTCGAACACACAGATTTTATCGCCGGTTCCGAGTTTTTCTGCCTTAAGAGCAAAAAGCTCTTTTTTAAGGGAGGATTCATAAATTTTATGCTCGGTTATTTCGTTTTCGAGGCGTTTTACCGCAAAGCAAATTTCCTCCGGCGGAACAGAAAGTCCGTTTGTTACCCTCAATACATTAATGTTCTTTGCCTGATAATCCCCGAAAGCGCGTTTTCCGCAAAGCATAAAAAGACGGGTTCCGCCTTTATAATTTTGGAAAGAGGTGATTTTTATAAGCCCGATTTCTCCGGTTTGTTTAACATGGGTTCCGCAGCAGGCACAGATGTCGTATCCGGGGAAAGTTACGATTCGGATTTTACCCTCGAGTTTCTTTTTGCTTCGATAGGGAAGAACGTCAAGCTCCTCCTGGGAGGGATAGCTTATCTCGATGGGAAAGTTTTTATAAACAGCCTCGTTTGCAAGGCTTTCTAGTTCAAGAACCTGTTCCTCATTAAGCGGAACATCAAGGTCAATGCTGGTTTCTGCAATACCGAGATGGAAGCCGACATTTGTTGCGCCGAATTTTGAATGTGCAAGGCCGGAGAAAATATGCTCTCCGCTGTGCTGCTGCATAAAATCAAAACGGCGGTTCCAATTGATTTTTCCGTGGACGGTTTTTCCGGGTTCAAGGGGAGTTTTTACAATATGGCGGATGATGCCTTCTTTATCTTCCTGAACGTCCAGAACCTCGGCTTCGTCCAAGGTTCCGATATCGGAAAACTGTCCGCCGCCTTCCGGAAAAAATGCAGTTGAATCGAGGATAACGGAAAAACCGTTTTCTGTTTCTTCACAGGAAAGAACAGATGCATCAAATTCGGTAAGATATGCGTTTTCATCAAAAAGTCTTTTTGTGGGTTCCAAAAGGACACCTCCATTTAATAAGGGGGATTTATAAGATGAGTATAGCACCATTTTATAAAAATGACAATTGATAAAAATCATCGCTTGTGTTATTATATTACTATATTTCCGAAAAAGGGGGCGTTTTTTTGCAAAAAGTTGTTCTTGTAACCGGCGGAAGCCGCGGAATTGGAAAAGCAATTTGCGAAAAATTTGCTGCCGAGGGATATACCGTTGCGGTGAACTATGAAAAAAGCAAAGAAAAGGCAGAAGCTCTTGCAGAAAAAATCGGCGGAAAAGCATACTGCGCCGATGTTTCCGATTATATTGCTGTCAGTAAAATGTTCGACGAAATTGAAGCGGAACTTGGCGAAGTTTCTGTTCTTATCAATAACGCCGCAATTTCCACCTATGGACTTTTTCAGGATTGCAGCGATGAGGAATGGGAACGAATTTTTGGCGTTAACGTAAAAGGCGTTTTTAACTGTTCAAAGCGCGCAGTTGGAAATATGGTAAAGAACCACAGCGGTTCCATAGTCAATATTTCTTCCGTTTGGGGAGTTACCGGCGGAAGCTGTGAATGCCATTATTCCGCAACAAAGGCCGCCGTTATCGGCTATACAAAGGCTATGGCGAAGGAACTTGGGCTTTCAGGAATCCGGGTCAACTGTATTGCTCCGGGAGCTGCAGATACGGATATGAATGCAAGATTCAGCAAAGAGGATCTTGAATCCGTTGCGGAAGAAACCGCCCTTGGATATATTGCAAAACCGGAAGAAATCGCAGAAGCGGTTTTCTTTGCGGCATCGGAAAAAGCATCATACATAACCGGCGCTGTTATCAACGTAAACGGCGGAATGGTTATCTGAAAGAATAAATCACTTTACGGAGGAATTATAAATGATCAGACTTTCGGGAACTCAGAGAGAACTTATGGAAATCCTTTGGGAAAATGGACATATGACTCTTCATGCACTTACTAAAGCAGCCCTCGGCAACGCTGTTACCCCCAACAGAATCGATGCTATCCGCGTTGTTCTTCTCCAGATGGTAACAAAAGGCGCAGTAAGCGAAGACGCAACCGTTTCTCCCCATATTTATACCCCCATTGTTGAAAGAGAAGAAGTTGGATTTGAATCCGGCTTTGTTGATGCCGCAAGAGCAGAAGGCAATGCACTTCTTACCGCTCTTGCATGCGGAATGGGACTTCCGGGTGAGGTTTACAGCGAAAACCGCGGCCGTGAAATAGATGAGTCCAACGGCAAATTCCAGCGTACCGTTACCGACGAAGCAAGAAAAGAAGCTATCAAAGAGGTTATGGCACAGATTTGCCGTGAACGTGATGAATACGAGGCACAGAAAGCTGCTGCAAAAGCTGCAGCAGAAGCAGAAAAAAAGGAGGACTAATCCATGGAAGAAACCGAATACAGATATGACACACAGCTTCTTATCGAAGGAACCGATCTCGATGAGGACGAAATCCACGATTATCTTATGACCGAAATTCCCGGAGATTGCCTTATTGTAGTCGGAGATGAAGAACTTATCAAGCTTCATTATCATACCAACACCCCTTGGAAGGTTCTCGAATATTGCGCAACCAAAGGCGAGATTTTCGATATCGTAGTAGAAGATATGGACCGCCAGTCCAGAGGTCTTCAGGGCTGATTTTATTAAAATTGAACCAAATAAAAACGTGTCCGGAAAATCCGGACACGTTTTTTTGTTGTGCTTTATTTAATTATTTAACTTTGCTTCCACAGAGAGGGCAGAATTTATCATCGTCGGCAAGCTGTGCTCCACAGGAGGGGCAGAAAGAATATTTTTCGGTGGGGGAATCTTCTGTATTGGGGAATACATAAGTTCCGGAAGTTTCGCCGTAATCCGTATTTTCAAAACTTTCTGTTTCTTGCATTACATCAGGATTTTCCGGATTTTCGTTTGCTTCAAAATTTACAGGAGCGGAAACAGCTTCGGCAGTTTTGTTTTTGCCGAATTTTTTCTTAATCCATGCTGCCAAACCGGTAACACCTGCAACGATGAGACCGATGATGGCTTTTGCGCCTTTGATAATCGTTCTTCCTCTTACGTGAGAAGAGGAAGAGCTATCCGAAGGAACGACGTTTTCGCTTACTATGCTGTCAACAATTCCGTTGATAGTGGCGATATCTTCATCGGTGACCGGAACGTCATAGGAAACAAAATAAAGCTCAATATGAACTCCGTCAACCAATCCTACGTAATCAAGGCAATAGAGCGGATAACCGTCGCTGTTATCGGTGTAACTTATGGTTATAAAGGTTTCGATTGCGCCCTCATATGTATCTATAGCGAGATCATCATAGCCATAAGAAGAATAAGTTTCCTCGACGGTCTTTTTTATCTGTTCAAGAGCAACAAAGTTGAGATCTTTAATCGAGGTGTATTCGTCTGTCTGTTCAAGATAGAGAGAAATATCGCTCATTCCGTCTTCTTCAACGCCCATAGCAAAACAGCTGCCGGTTGCGAAATATTCCATAACCACATCATAGTAAAGATAGTATTCATACACATCGGAATCTTCCGGGGTATCCTTTGTGGCAATATACCAATTTTCCGGAAAATCGAAGGAAAGCTTGAATTCATCGATTTTTACCGTTTCGGCAAAAGCTGTTACGGAAAAAGAGAGAACCAGAATTAAAGCGACCAAAAGGGAAATAACTTTTTTCATGGAAAACACTCCTCTGGTGAAAAATTTATACTTTGATAATAGCACAATAATAAGTGTTGTCAAGGTATGGAAATATTCTAACACATTTGCGTTCATTTTTTTAAAATAAGCGAAGCTCTTGGAATCCGTCCAAGCGTTCTTATGGTCGAAATAGAAAAAGAACTGGAATAAAAAACGTGTCCGGAAAATCCGGACACGTTTTTTTGTTTAAATTACAATTACAAGAATATCAAAAGCATTGTTATAAAGCTCGTTGGAAATGGTGATAAGACCGACGCCGTAATCAACAGGGGTTATATAAATCTGTGTTTCTTTTCCGGTCCATTCTTTATCAGTCCATTTTGCGATAAAAACATCGGTATCGGAAACTTCGAGGGAAAAGTTCGTATAATAAGTGGAAAAAATCTTAAGCTCCTGGGTTCCACCCATGCGGTCGATTACGACAATTCCCTTGTTGGCATGAAAATTCTCTGTGGAATATCCAAGGTTTTCTGCCTTTTTTATGTAATCAAGAAGATCCCAGAAAAGATCTGTTACTTCGATGTATTCGTCACGTTCTGCTGCGATGGCTTCGATTTCCGCCATTGCGTTTTCAAGCTCTGCTTTAACGTCAGCAAGTTCGCTTTCTGCGGCGGTGGTTTCTCTTTCGAGCTGTCCCATTTTAAGCTGGCTGTCTTCGATTATCTGGGAATATTGGTTGTTTTGGGACTGGAGAGCCAGAGCATATACAAAAGCAAAAATGCAGGCGATAATCGAAATAACAAGTCCGACTATGAGCAATATGGGAGTCTTTTTCTTTTCCGGAGCCGTGGCAACATAAGGAACATACTGAACGGTTGGAACAGGCATTGGCGGTTCAACAAAAACCGGCTCTTTCTTCGGAATGTTTTCTTCAACAAGGCGATAGCCGCATCCGGAGCAAAAAAGGCTGTCGTTATGGAGTTCCTTTCCGCATTTTGGACAAAACATTTTTATCCCTCCAAATTATTCTACAATTACAAGAACCTTAAAAGTGCTCTTATAAGCGTCGTTGGTAAAAGTAAGAATGCAAACTCCTCTGTTTTTCGGCTCGATATAAAGATCGGTTGCTTCGCCGTAATCCCATTTTTTATCGCTGAACTGAACAGTTGCAACAGTAAAATCGGAATAATCGACTGTGCAGGTTGTTCCGCTGTAGTTCATGGTGATTTTTATGGTTTCTTTCGGGCCATAAGATTTTGCATAGACGATACCGGTGCTTGCATGGAAGTTTTCGGTAGCATAGCCCCAGCTTTCTTCGCTGATCAAAGCGTTATAAGCTTCGATTGCAAGGCTCGATTCTTCGGAAAGGCTGTTATATTTGTTTTCCAAATCGCTGTATTTTTCTTCTTCGGCAGAAAGCCTGTTTTCAAGAGAAAAATTTTCTGCCAGCAAAGCATCTTTTGTGTTGTAATGGGTAACAACAAGAAAAGCGCAAAGGAGAACAAGAATAACAGTAAGAATGATTAAGAATATATTTACGGGGTTTTTCTTTTTAACAACAATTTGCTGCGGAGCGGCAACTCTTACTTTTGCGAGTTCCTCTCTTACGTTGCAGCCGCAAACGTTACAAAAAACAGCGTCATCCGGAATAATTGCTTTACATTTTGGACAATTCATTTTATCAACCTCTATTATTTTAATTGTTATAATTCTATCACCAAACTATAAATAAAGCAACAAAAAGTCCCGAAAGAGGTTTTTATCCCTCATCCGTCATTTGCTCCGCAAATGCCACCTTCCCCCAAGGGAAAGCAAAACGGAACGGTCAAGACCGTTCACTACAATAAAACGGGCGGATATTATCCGCCCCTACAGTAACACAAGGCTAACAAAAAAATCCCCGCTCAATGAGCG